>JADLEZ010000417.1 GCA_020845855.1 Burkholderiales bacterium | reverse complement strand
GCTCATCGAGCTCGTCCATCCTGACGATCGCGAATGCGTGCGCGCGCTGCTGCGCGGGGCCTTCGAGCGCGGCGCCAATGGCGACATCGAGTTCCGCATCGTGCACGACAGCGGGCAGCTGTGGTTGCACGCGTTGCTGGAGACGTTCACCGGAGCCGGCGGCGAGGTCATCCTGCTGCGCGGCACGTTGCGCGACATCACGCGGCAGAAGCAGGCGGAAGCCGAGCGCGACTTCGCGATCTCCCGCCTCAACACCGCACTCTTCGGGTCGAACCTCGCGCTGGTGGACGTCGATCCCGCCGGGACCGTGTACCTGTCGGCCCGCTGGAACGAGCTCCTGGGCGGTGACGCGCGCGAGACGCACACGACCTTCGACGAGCTCATGAAGCTCACCCACGACGACGAGCGCGAGGGCATCCTGCGCGAGTACGTCGACGTCATCACCGGCCGCAAGCCCGAGTACAACATCGAGCACCGCGTGCGCGCGCACGACGGCGCCTGGCGCTGGATAAGGAGCCGCGGGCGCGTGGTCGAGCGCGATGCGCACGGACGCGCGCGCCGCATCGCCGGCATCAACGAGGACGTCACCGCGCGCAAGGAAGCGGAGGAGCGCCTGCGCCATAGCGAGTCGCGGTTCAAAAGCCTCCTTGCGCTGTCGTCGGACTGGTACTGGGAGCAGGACGCTGAGCTGCGGTTCACCGCCGTGGCCGGCATGGACCCCGAGCGCGATCGCCTGGGTGTTGCGAGGCTCGTCGGGCAGGCTGCATTCACGCAGGGCGAGATTCCGGTGGGCGAGCGCGACCTCTCCCGCTACCGCGCACTCACGTCGGCGCGCCAGCCGTTTCGCGACCTCACGCAGTCGGTGCGCGGCGCCGACGGCGAATGGCGGTACGTGAGCTTTTCCGGCGAGCCCGTATTCGACGGCGACGGCGCCTTCGCGGGCTACCGCGGCATCGCGCGCGACGTGACGCAATCGCGGCGCGCCGAGGAGCGCATCCGGCGCCTCGCGCATTTCGACGAGCTCACGGGCCTGCCCAATCGCACGATGTTCATGCATACGCTCCAGCGCGCGTTCTCGCTCGCGCAGCGGCGCGGCAAGCAGTTCGCCCTCTTCTTCATCGACCTCGACCGCTTCAAGAACATCAACGACAGCCTCGGCCACGAGGCCGGTGACCGGCTGCTGCAGGACGTGGCGCGGCGGTTGCGCCATCATCTGCGCGAAAGCGACACCGTGGCGCGCCTCGGCGGCGATGAGTTCGTCGTGCTGGTCGAAGACTGCGCGGACCCGCGCGAGTTAAACGCCATCGCCCAGAACATCCTGAACGCGGTGGGCCGGCCGTTCACGCTGGCGGGTGCGGAGTACCACGTCACCGGCAGCATCGGCATCTCCACGTACCCGGCCGACGGCCAGGATCCGGCGACGCTGCTCAAGAACGCCGACATCGCGATGTACCTCGCCAAGGATCGCGGCAAGAACAACTTCCAGTTCTATTCCCCGCAGCAGAATGCGCATGCCTTCGAACGCCTTGCCCTCGAGTCGGCGCTGCGCCATGCCCTCCCGCGGCGCGAGTTCGTGCTGAATTACCAGCCCAGAATCGATATCCGCAGCGGGCGCATCGTCGGGGTCGAGGCCCTGCTGCGCTGGAACCACCCGGACATGGGACTGGTCGCGCCCAACCAGTTCGTGCCGCTTGCGGAAGAGACCGGCCTCATCGTGCCGATCGGCCGCTGGGTGCTGCGCAGCGCGTGCGCGCAGCTCGCCGCTTGGCGCGCGGAAGGGCTGCCGCGCATGCGCGTCGCGGTGAACCTGTCCGCGCGGCAGTTCTGGGACGACTCGCTGATCGCCGACATCAGCGATGCGCTCGCCGAGGCCCCGCTTACCCCGGACGAACTCGAGCTCGAGATCACCGAGAGCATGGTCATGCACAACGCCGAGCGCGCGGTGTCCACGCTGTCGCGCCTGCGCGAGCTCGGCATCTCGGTGGCAATCGACGACTTCGGCACCGGCTACTCGTCGCTGGGGTATCTCAAGCGCTTCCCCATCGACAACGTCAAGATCGACCGCTCGTTCATCAAGGACCTGCCGCACGACAGCGACGACGGCGCGATCACCCGCGCGGTCATCGCCATGGCGCGGAGCCTGCGCATCCGCGTGGTGGCGGAGGGCGTGGAGACACGCGAACAGCTCGACTTCCTGCGCGCGCACGAGTGCGACGAGTGCCAGGGCTACTACTTCAGCCGGCCGCTGCCGGCGGCCGAGTTCGCGCTCTTCGCGCGGACCTGGGGACGCGAGCACCCGCCGCTACGGGTGGTGCCGAAGCTGATGACGCCGGCGGCGTAGCACTAAGTAGGGTCTGACCCTACTTCGCGACCGTATCCCCAGTCCGGTGTCATCCTTCAGCGCAGCGAAGGATCCGCTTTACCGTCGAATCAGCCTGCGTCAAGCAGATCCCTCGTCGCCTTCGCTCCTCGGGATGACACAGTCGGACTTTCAACGAGCGGCTTCGCTGCGCGGGATGACCTCGTTGGATTTTCAACGAACGATCGGCTGGGGATGCCACAATGGCGGCTTGCCTGCCGTCAACCCGAAGGAGCCGCCCATGCCCCCTGTTTCGCTTTCGCGGCGCAACGCCGTGACGCTCGCCGCCGTTTCGCTGCTGTGCCCGCAAGGGGTGCTCGCCCAGGCCTCGGCGATCGAAGCGCGCCGGCCGGACGTTCACTACGTGCCTACACCCGACGACGTGGTCGAGGCGATGCTGGAGGTCGCGAAGGTTTCCGGGCGCGACGTCCTCTACGACTTGGGCTCCGGCGACGGGCGCATTCCGATCGCGGCGGCGAAGAAGTTCGGCACGCGCGGCGTGGGCATCGACATCGACCCGGAGCGCATCAAGGAAGCCAACGAAAACCTGAAGCAAGCCGGTGTCGGAAGCAAGGTCCGGTTCGTCCAGGGTGATCTCTTCGAGCAGGACCTTTCGCCGGCGACGGTGATCACGCTGTACCTCCTGCCCGCGCTCAACCTCAAGCTGCGCCCGACTCTGCTCAAGTTGAAGCCGGGCACGCGCATCGTGTCGCACGACTTCGACATGGGCGACTGGAAGCCCGAGCGAACGCTCAAGGTCGGCCGGTCGACCGTCTACCTGTGGCGGGTGCCGGGCGCGGCCGAGGCGGCGAAGATCGGGAAGGCGGCGAAAAGCTGACGTATCGCGGTCGGATTTTGAACCCTTCAGGTCCGCATCACCAGCCACAGCCGGTTGCGCCCGTCCTCGTAGGCGTGGTGCGCGCCGTACGCGAGGTTGCCGATGAGGAAGATGCCGAGGCCGTCGGCCGGCGGCGCGCCGAGGGTGGTGACCTCGGCCGAGCCCAGCGCCGACAGCCGCGTCAACGGATCGTACGGCGGCGCCGAGTCCTCGTAGGTCAGGGTGGGGTAGCCCTCGATCACGGCGAGCTCGATGCGCACCGGCGTGTCGCACTCGGCGCGGTGGCCGTGCCGGATGGTGTTGGTGAAAAGCTCCTCGATGATGAGGCGCAGCCGCAGCGCGTTCGGACGGGAAATGCCGTTGCGCTCGCAGAATCCCAGCGCGAACTGCGCGGTGTCGGCCACGGCCGCGAAGCGGGCCGGAAACTGCCTTACCTCTGGAGAAGGACCGGGGGATGCCAAGGCGAAATCCAATGGACGATGGGCGGCGCGCGCAAATGCTCGCATAATTGCCGCATCGTGGATAGCTGGCCGGGTGCCGGGGAGCATGGAATGAACAATCTGAAGTGGTGTCGCTGCGCGGTGCTGGCGGCTGCGATCGGGGCCGTGGCGGTCCCGGCGTTCGCCGCCGACATCGGCAAGATCAAGGTGGTGCGCGGGCAGGTCGGGGTCGAGCGCGCGGGCGCCACCCACGCCGCGTCGGTCGGCATGCGGGTGCAGGCGGCGGACACGATCCGCACCGGCGACGACGGGTCGGTGGGCATCACGATGGACGACGACGCCCTCCTGTCGGCCGGCCCGAACACGGTGCTGGTTCTCGATCGCTATGCATTCGATCCGACCACGAGCCAGGGAAAGTTCGACAGCACGCTCAACAAGGGCTCGCTGGCCGTCATCTCCGGCCGCATCGCCAAGCAGTCGCCGGACGCCATGACCATCCGCACGCCCACCGCGATCCTCGGCGTGCGCGGCACGTCGTTCGCCGTCAGCGCCCATGAGTGAGGCAGGGCGGCTCGTCGCGTGCACGTTTGCGGCCGTCCTGGCGGTCGGCTGCGCGACGCGCGCCTCCGTGGTCCTCCTGCCCGAAGCCGACGGCAAGGCCACGGCAGTCTCGGTGCGCCAGGGGGACAGCGAGGTCGTGCTCGACAAGCCCTATGCCACGGCGAACGTGACCGCGCTGGGCGTACGCGCGGCCGAATCCAACGCGGCGGAGGTGCAGTCGCGCTATGGCGCGGCGATCGCGGCACAGCCTGCGGCGGGCAAGACCTTCGTCCTGTATTTCATCGAGGGCAAGGACGAGTTCACGCAGGAATCGAAGCAGCTCGTGGGCAGCGTCCTGGCCGAGGTGGCGCGGCGTCCGGTGCCGGACGTGCTCGTGGTCGGGCACACGGACTCCGTCGGCACCGACCAGGTCAACGATGCACTCGGCCTGCGCCGGGCCGAGACGGTGCGCGCCGGCCTGATCGCGGCGGGCGTACCCGCGAGCGACGTGCAGGCGATCTCGCGCGGCAAGCGCGCGCCCGCCGTGCCTACCGGCGACGGTGTCGCCGAGCCGCGCAACCGCCGCGTGGAGATCATCGTCCGCTGAGGTCGCCGTTCCAGCGCACCGCGAGCACGGTGAGATCGTCGGCGGGATCGGCGCCGGCGGCGAAGGCCTTGACGTCGGCCGCCACGGCATCCACCACCGCGCTCGCCCTGACCGCGGGACCCGCGAGCCGGGCGAGCAAGGCGAGCAGTCGCGGCATGCCATAGCGCGTTCCGCCCGGATCCTGCGCATCGGCGACACCGTCGGTCACGACACAGAGCACTTCGCCCGGCGCCATCTGCCGGTGGCCGCTCGTGTAGGCGAAGCGGTCGACCGTGCACAGCGGCGGTCCCGCGCCGTCGGCGAGCCGCGTGTATGCGCCTTGCATCGACGAGAGCACGATCGGGTTCTCGTGCCCCGCGTTGCAGTATTCGAGCGAGCCCGATGCGAGATCGAGGATGCCGGCCACGCCGGTGATGAAGAACATCTCGGGGTTGTCGCGCGAGATCTCGGTGTCGGCCGCGCGCATGATCTGACTGGCGCTGGTTTGGCCGCTGCGCAGGGCGATGCTCTTGTACAGGGCCTTGCCGACCGCCATGAACAGGCTCGCGGACAGGCCCTTGCCGGCGACGTCGCCGACGAGGAAGAACAGGCGATCGCGGTCGCGCATGAAGTAGTCGTAAAGGTCGCCGCCCACCTCGCGCGCCGGCGTCATCCGTGCGGCCACCTCCACCCGTGCGTCGCCGGCGAGCGCGTCCGGGTGCGGCAGGAAGCCGAGCTGGATGCGCTTGGCGGCCTGCAATTCGCCCGCGATGTACGCGGCCTGCTCGCGCTGCCTCTGGACCGCGCGTTCGAGGAGACCGCGCTGGCGCGTGGTCTCCGCCAGGGTGAGCACGAGCAGCACCCCGAACAGCAGCGACAACGCGACCGCCGGCACCGCGGCATCGAAGACGACACGCTGCCACGCGAACGCGGCAACGCCGGCCGCGAGCGGGAGCACGATGCAGGCCGCGGCAAGCAGCGCCGCGCGCGCCGGCTTCCAGCGCGGTGTCGCGTAGACGAGCAAGAGGCCGAGGACCGCGAACAACCCGGCTTCCAGCGCCGGTGCCCAGCGCGGGCGGGTGAGCCACGATTGCCCGTACAGGTTCTCGAGGAGCTGCGCGTGCACTTCCGCGCCCGGCATGCGCTCGCCCAGCGGCGATTGCGTGGTGTCGCCCAGCGCGAGCCCGGTGACGCCGACCACTACGAGCTTGCGCTCGAAGCGCTCCGGCTCGACGCTGCCGTCGAGCACGCGAACCGCCGACACCGTGCGCCGGCCGTCGTACCTCGCGTAGTGCAGCCGGACCTGGCCGCTCGCGTCGGTGGGCAGCGTGAGTCCGCCGATGCCGACACGCTCGACCGCGGCGCCGCGGGCGTACAGGCGCAGGTCGGGTACACCGAGCGCGACGCGCAGCATCTCGGTGGCGAGCGAGGGGGCGAGGCGCTCGCCGATGCGCACGATGAGCGGCGCGCGGCGGACGCGGTCGTCGCTCATGCCGGAGGAAAAGATGCCATGGCCCGCGGCGGCGCGGTCGAGCTCGGGCACGTTGACCAGCGCTCCGCCGAAGGCGGGGACCCCGAGCGCCGTGGTATCGCCCCGCGTGCGATCGACGACGAGGATAGGCGGCGCCAGCGGCTGCGCGCCGGTGGCGTCGGTGGTGCCTACGAAGCCGAGCACCACCGGTCCGTCGGCGATCGCGCTCGCGAGCACGCGATCGTTGGGCGGCAGGAGGTCGAGGCGGCCGGCGAGGATCGGGTCGCTTCGGCGCGCCGATTGCAGGAGGTGCTCCGGCGACAGCCGGTCCGGCTCGGACATGAGTATGGCGATGCCGATGGCCGCCGGGCGCTGTCGCTCGATCGCGCGCACGAGCTCGGCCAACAGGGTGCGCGGCCACGGCCACTGGCCATGGCGCGCGAGGCTCGCCTCGTCGATGGCGACGAGCTCGACCGGCATCGCCGCATCGCGGCGCGGCATGGCGAGCTGATACGCGTCGAACCACGCCGATTGCAGGCGCGCGGTCCACGCCGGGCCCCAAGCGATCAGCGCGGCCAGCGCCGCGAGGAGCACGAGGCCGGCGAGCGTGAGCCGGCGGCGGTGGGGCCGTTCCGGCCGCGCCGCTGCGGCCGCGGTCACGGCACGATTTCCATCCCGTCGTACGCCGCCGAAACGCGCAGCGCCCTGGGGTCGCCGCGCCGCGCGATCTCCTCGTAGCGTTGCGTCTCCGCGAGCACCCGCGCGATCTCCTCGTCGCTTTGCATGGGCTCGTGGTGGAAGAGGCAAAGGTGGCGTGCGCCGGCCATGCGGCACAGGTCGACGCCGACCACGTTGCTCGAGTGCCCCCAGTCGGCCTTGAGCGAGATGGCCTCCGTGAGCGAGTACATCGCATCGAAGATCACGAGGTCCGCGTCGCGGAAGAGTTCGACGAAGCACCGCGTCTCGGCGAGATCCGCGAGCTTGTGCTCCGAGTCCGTCGAGTAGACCACCGCCTTGCCCGCGGACGCGAAGCGATACGCGTAGGACTCACCCGCGTGCCGCTGTGCCATCAGGCGGATCGTGAGCCCGGCCACCTCATGGTCGCGATCCGGCTCGAGCCGGACGAACTCGATGTGCGCGCCGAGTGCTGCGAAGTCGACCGGGAAGGACGGCGGCCCGTGTTGCCGCCGCAGCGCGGCCTCGATCGAGTCGTGCGCCCCGTAGATCACGACGCGATTGCCGGGCCGGTACGCGGGCGCGAAGAACGGGAACCCCATGATGTGGTCCCAGTGCAGGTGCGACATGAAGACGTGGAAGGTCTGCGGCGCGGCGCCGTGGCGGGCGAGGACACTTTGCCCGAACGGCCGCACGCCGGACCCGAGGTCGCACAGGACGTAGTCCGGGCCCCCGGTGACGATCTCCACGCAGGGGCTGTTGCCCCCGAAGGATCCCGCGACGGCGAAGGGAAGCGCGTCCACGTACGCCGCGAGCTCGCGCTCCGACGCGAAGCTGCGCCCCGCCGCGCCGCGCACGGCCGCGAGGATCTTTTCGCGAACGGTAGCGGCGGTGAGCGCGACCGGGAGCGACCCGCGCGTGCCCCAGAACCTGACGAGGTTCACGACTTGGCGGTGGCGTCGTACGCCTGGGCGGCGGCGGGGGACAAGGAGGCGAGCGCTTCGCGCAGCGTGGGGAAGATGGCCACGACGTGCTGGAAGCGCGCGATCTCGAAAATCTCCGCCACCGCCGGCTGCAGCCCGGCGATCGCCATCGCCGCGCCGCGGGCGCGCAGCGCGCGCGACGCCATCATGAGCACGCGCAGTCCCATGCTGCTGATGTACGCCACATCCGAGAAATCGAGCACCAGCGGCGTGCGCCCGGCCGACGCGTCGTCGGCGAAGGGGGCGAGCGCCTCCTGCAGCTTGATGGCGTTGGGATGATCGATCTCGCCCGCGGGGGCGGCCACGACGACGTCGGCAAGCTTGCGGCTCGTGAACTGCACGTGCTCCTCCCAGGGGTGCCGCGACGGTCAGGAATTATATCGAGATGACCGCTTCCTGCGGCTACCGCTTCCCCTCCAGCAACGCTTCTCCCGTGACCGTGACCGTGACGTCGGTGTTGCCGCCCTCGACGTTCACCGGCGGCGCGCCGCCCGCGGCGGGTGCGGCGGCCTGCATGCGCATCATCGGGATCGGTCGTATCGGCTCGCCGGTCTGCACGGTGACCCGGCCGGTGCGCCAAGCGTCGAAGCCAAAGCCGCGCGCGGCGTTCTGCGCACGCGCCTGCCACGCCTTGATCGCCTGTTGCGTAAGCGCATCTTCGGCTCTCTGGCGTGCTTCGCGGCTGACGGCGAAGTTCATGCCGGACAACAGGAGTTGATCGTCGGCTTGCAACCGCGATACCAGCGCCGCCATGGTCGCGAAATCGGTGCCTTCGAGCGTCATCGTTTGCGTCACCCGCCAGCGGTTCGGCTGATTCTTGTCGTAGACCTGCCACGACGAATAGCCGGACGTCGAGACTTCCACGCCTGCCGTGCCCTTGGCGCGCGCGAGCGCCTTGGCCATCCTGCCGTTGACTTCGGCGGCCGCCTTGCCGGGATCGGGGTTGTCGGCCTCGACGCGCAGCCACGCGATCATGCGGTCGTTGGCCACACTCGCGGTCGCGGTGGCGGTCACGGTGACCGCGGGCTGCGCCGGCGTGTCGGCCGCGAAGGCAGCCGTCGCGAAGAGGGCGCTGAACAGTATCGCCAATGTTTTCATGCGCAGTTTCCTGGGTTGATGGTTGCGTGGCCGGGCAGCGCCTCGATCGCGGCGCGGTTGGTCCACGAAAAAACCTTTGCGGCCGCTTCGCGCCACGGCAGCCACACCGCGCGCAGGTGCTCGCGCGGCGCGAGCTTCACCGGCACCCGGTGGGGAACCATGAGTCCGAACACGTGCTCCGTGTTGTGGGTGGTACCGGGCGGATAGCGTCCCGACCACGTTTTATAGATCTCGAAATCGTTCCGCACGTGCCAGTCGACGACACCGCCGTACAGGTCGGCGTCGATTCCCGTTTCCTCCATGAGCTCGCGCCGCGCGGTTCGCGCGAGCGGCTCGTCGAGCGTGTCCTTGCTGCCGGTCACCGACTGCCAGTGCTCGGGATGGTCCGCGCGCTCGATCAGCAGAACGTCGAGGTCGGGGGTATAGACGAGGACGAGTGTCGATTCCGGGATCTTGTAACGCACGGCCGCGCGAGAAAGGGTTACGCCGTGAAAATCCAGAACGGGACGTGCCGCTCCTTCCAGAACTCGCACGCCTCCGAGAAGATGTCCTCCAGTGTGGACCAGTCGGTCGGGTGCTCCTTGCGCCAGGCGTTGCTGCCGGTGAACACCAGCGTGCGGCCCTGCTTACCGAGCCAGTCGCGGTCTTCGATCACGTCGGCGAGCGCATCCCAGTTGTGGCCGAAGTGCGGCGGCAGCTTCAAGGCGCGGTCGAGCTCGGCGAAGAGCGAGGCGCGGTCTTTCGCCTTGGCGAGATCGATGGTCGCGAGCCGGAGATTGGCGTGCGACGCGGCGTGGCGGATCGGCTCCACGTTGCCCGACCACGGATGCACGCCGGCGTCGTCGATTTGCGTGAGGTCGGGCGCCTTCATTCGCGGATCCTCGCAAACGTGCGGTAATGGTCGGACGTGTAGTAGCAGACCGCGGGCGTGCGCTTCGGACCGCCGCAGACGATGCGCCTTGCGCCACGATTCTTCGCACCCGGTGTCGGAACCGTGTATTCGTGATAGTAGCCGCGCGGCTGCGCCGGCAGGTTGCGCTCGCGATTGCCGAAGGTCACGCCGTCGCGCTCGTACGCGAACGGGCCGCCGGCGCGGATGAGGACCAGCACCTCGCGCGCTTCGCGGGGCAGCGCGCTCGCGCCGATCTCGGCTTGCGTGAACGCGGCGGCCGCCGTGCACCACGCCGCCAGCGCTGCCAGGAGCCACGTGCGCATCGGCTTCATGCGCGAAAGTGTACTCTCGCAAGGAAAAGGGGTACGTCCCTATTTCCGAGGAAAAAGGGGTACGTCCCTATTTCAAGGAATCCGACGGCCGGATCCGGATGTGCAGGTCGCGTAGCTGCTGCTCGGTGACGGCGGTCGGCGCGTCCACGAGCAGATCCTGTCCGCGCTGGGTCTTCGGGAACGCGATCACGTCGCGGATCTGCGCTACTCCCGCCATCATGGCCGCCATGCGATCGAGGCCGAACGCGATGCCGCCGTGCGGCGGCGCGCCGTAGCGCAGCGCGTCGAGCAGGAAGCCGAACTTGCGCTGCTGGTCCTCCGGCGAGATGCCGAGCGCCGCGAACACCTTCTGCTGCACCTCGGGGCGGTGGATGCGCACCGAGCCGCCGCCGATCTCCCAGCCGTTCATCACGACGTCGTAGGCCTTGGCGATGGCGTTGGCGGGGTCGGTGGCGAAGCGCTCCTCGTGGCCATCCTTGGGTGCGGTGAACGGATGGTGGCGCGCGCCCCACGTCTTGTTCTCGTCGTTGTACTCGAACATCGGAAAGTCGACGACCCACAGCGGCTTCCAGTCCGCGCTCGCGAAGCCGCGCTCGTGGCCGAGCTTCACCCGCAGCGCGCCCAGCGCGTCGTTGACGATGCCTGCCCGGTCCGCGCCGAAGAAGATCACGTCGCCGGTCTGCGCGCCGGTGCGCGCGAGAATCTCGCGCAGCGCGGGCTCGGCCAGGAACTTGACGATCGGCGACTGCAGGCCTTCCTCGTTGGGCTTGGCCGCGTCGTTCACCTTGATCCACGCAAGGCCCTTGGCGCCGTACACGGCGACGAAGGGAGCGCAGTCGTCGATCTCCTTGCGGGTCATCGCACCCCCGCCGGGAATGCGCAGGGCGGCCACGCGTCCGTTGGGCAGCTCCGCGGCGGTGCGGAACACCTTGAAGTCGACGCTCTTGGCAAGATCGGTGAGCTCGGTGAGCTCGAGCGGGACCCGAAGGTCCGGCTTGTCGGAGCCGAAGCGCGCGATCGCCTCGGCGAACGTCATCACCGGGAAGGGATCGGGAAGGTCCACACCCAGCGCCTCCTTCCACATCGCGCGCACCAGGCCCTCCATGAGATGGCGGATCTCGAGCTCGGACAGGAAGGACGTTTCGATGTCGATCTGCGTGAACTCGGGCTGGCGGTCGGCGCGCAGGTCCTCGTCGCGGAAGCACTTCACGATCTGGTAGTAGCGGTCGAAGCCCGCGACCATCAGCATCTGCTTGAACAGCTGCGGCGACTGCGGCAGCGCGTAGAACATGCCGTGATGGATGCGCGACGGCACCAGGAACTCGCGCGCGCCCTCCGGGGTGGACTTGTACAGCGTGGGCGTTTCGATGTCGATGAAGCCGTGGCGGTCGAGATAGTTGCGCGCCGCCATCGCGGCGCGGTAGCGCAGCTTCAAGTTCTGCTGCATCTGCGGGCGCCGCAGGTCGATCACCCGGTGCGTGAGGCGCACCGTTTCCGACAGGTTCTCGTCGTCGAGCTGGAACGGTGGGGTCAGCGAGGCGTTGAGCACGGCGAGCTCGTGCGCGAGCACCTCGATCTCGCCCGACACGAGGTTGGGGTTGACCGTGCCTTCGGGCCGGCGTCGCACCTTGCCGGTGACCGCGACGCAGTACTCGTGGCGCAAAGTCTCCGCGGTGCGGAACGTGGCCGCGCGGTCCGGATCGCACACTACTTGCACGAGCCCTTCGCGGTCTCGCAGGTCGATGAAGATGACGCCGCCGTGGTCGCGGCGGCGGTGCACCCATCCGGTCAGGTGGACGGTCTGTTCGAGGTGACGGCGGTCGATGCGGCCACAGTAGTCGGTACGGGTCATTTGACCTGTTCTAAGGATTTGGGCGGCGCCACGCCTTCGGCCGGGCCGCGCAGCGCCCTGCCGCGCGGAGCCACGACGCCCATCGAGATGACGTACTTCAAGGCTTCGTCGACGGTCATGTCGAGCTCGCGGGTCTTCGCCTTGGGCACGATGACGAAGTACCCCGACGTTGGGTTGGGGGTGGTCGGCACGTACACGCTCACGTGTTCCTCGTCCAGGTGGGCGGCGACGGCGGGCGCGGGTGTGCCGGTCAGGAACGCGATGGTCCACGAGTCCTGATGCGGGAACTGCACGAGCAGCGCCTTGCGGAACGCGTTGCCGGAGTCCGACAGCAGCGTGTCGCTGACCTGCTTGACCGAGGAGTAGATCGACTTCACGACCGGTATGCGCCCGAGCAGGGCTTCCCAGATGCGGATGAGACGCGCGCCCAGGAAGTTGGCGGCGACGACCCCGGTCAGGAGCAGGATGACGAACGAGAGCAGGACACCCAACCCCGGGATGTGCACGCCGATCCACGTATCCGGACGCGCGCTCTCGGGAAAGAGCAAGAACGTCTGGTCGAGGGTCGTCACCAGGAAGTGCAGCACCCAGATCGTGATGCCGAGCGGCACCCAGACCAGCAGGCCGGCGACGATGTAGCGCTTCATGTGCTCTCGCGTCAGCTCGTCGACGAGGTGGTCGGAGAGCTTGGCGCCGTGGGGGTAGCGGCGGGCGTTTCACTCTTCGCCGTCGAGGTCTCCGACTTGGATTCGGTCTTGGCCGGGGTTTCCGCTGCCGCGGGCTTCTCACCTTCGGATTTGTCGGGTTTGGCGCCGCCGTTGCCGCGGAAATCGGTCTGATACCACCCGCTGCCCTTCAACTGGAACCCCGCGGCCGAGACGAGCTTGGCCAACGCCGGCTCGCCGCAGGCGGGGCAGGTGGACAGCGGTGCGTCGCTGAATTTTTGCAAGGCTTCCAGCTTGTGCTGGCATTTGCCGCAGCGGTATTCGTAAATCGGCATAGCGTTTTGATTCAAAAAGATAATTAACCGGCAATTATACCGTGAACGGGGTTTTGCCGTGCGCCTGATCGGCGGGCTTCGATAGATGGGTGCCGACCGGGGCAAAGCAAAGTGCCGTATGCTCACGGCGAAGGTGTCACTTCCGACAGGGAATCCGATGGGCGACTCCTGGATCTGGTGGGTCCTGGCCGGGGTGCTGGTGGGCGCCGAGCTCGTGACCGGGACGTTCTATCTCCTGGCAGTCGCGGTCGCCTTCGCGGTCGGCGGCGTGGCCGCCTTTCTCGGCGTGGTGGTGCCCCTGCAACTCGTGACCGCCGGCATCGTCGCCGTGGTCGCGATCATGGTGGCGCACCGCTGGCGCCAGAACCGCGCCGTGCCGCAGCAGCCGCCGCTCGACCTGGGCCAGGCGGTCAAGGTGCTGGACTGGAAGGACGACCACAGCGCACGTGTGGCCTATCGCGGCTCGCAATGGGACGCCGAGCTTGCGGCGCCGGACGCGTCCCGGGCGGAGACCATGTACATCGTCGGCACCCGCGGCTCGGTCCTGTTGATCGCCGATCGGCGGACCGCCTGATGTTCTTTCGCGTGTAATCAACGGAGAATCCCATGTTGTGGACCGGCTCGGCCATTGGCACGTTCGTGCTGTTCATCGTCGCGCTTATCGTGGTCGTCAAGGCGATCCGGGTGGTGCCCCAGCAGCACGCTTGGGTCGTGGAGCGCCTCGGACGCTTTTTCGCGGTGCTGGAGCCGGGCCTGAACTTCGTGATCCCGTTCGTCGACCGGGTCGCGTTTCGCCATGACCTCCGAGAGATCCCGCTCGACGTGCCGAGCCAGATCTGCATCACGCGCGACAACACGCAGCTCCAGGTCGACGGCATCCTGTACTTCCAGGTCACGGACCCGAAGCTCGCCTCGTACGGCTCGTCGAACTACGTGCTCGCGATCACCCAGCTCGCGCAGACCACGCTGCGCAGCATCATCGGACGGATGGAGCTCGACAAGACGTTCGAGGAGCGTGAACAGATCAACGTCGCGGTCGTGGCAGCGCTCGACCAGGCGGCAGCGAGCTGGGGTGTGAAAGTTCTGCGCTACGAGATCAAGGACTTGACGCCGCCGGCGGAGATCCTGCGCGCGATGCAGGCGCAGATCACCGCCGAGCGCGAGAAGCGCGCGGTGATCGCGACGTCGGAGGGCGCGCGGCAGCAGGCGATCAACGTCGCCATCGGCGCGCGCGAGTCGGCGATCGCGAAGTCGGAGGGCGAAAAGCAGGCCGAGATCAACGTTGCCCAGGGCGAGGCGCAGGCCACACTGGTCAACGCCGAAGCCAATGCCAAGGCGATCCGGGTGATCGCCGAGGCTATCGAGGCTCCGGGTGGAGTGGTGGCGGTCAACCTGCGCGTCGCCGAGCATTACATCAACGCGTTCGCGCACCTCGCGCGCACCAACAACACGCTGATCATGCCGGCCAACGTGGCCGACATGGCCGGCCTCATCGCGACCGCGATGAAGGTCGTGCAGGGCGGATCTCAACCGAAGTAGAAAGGTAGGTAGCGATGGAATTGAAGGGCAGCACGTTCGTCGTCACCGGCGGCGCGTCGGGACTGGGCGCCGGCACGGCGCGCATGGCGGTCGAAGGCGGCGGCAACGTCGTCATCGCGGACTTGAAGGAAGCCGAAGGCGAAGCACTTGCCGCCGAGCTCGGGCGCAACGCGCGCTTCGTGAAGACGGACGTCACCGACGAGCCGAGCGGCAAGGCGGCCATCGCCGCCGCGATGAGCGCGTTCGGTGGGTTGCAGGGCCTGGTCGGCTGCGCGGGCATCGTGCACGGAGAAAAGGTGGTCGGCAAGGAGGGCGCGCATGCGCTGGCGAGCTTCGCGCGCATCGTCGACATCAACCTCGTCGGAATGTTCAACATGGTGCGGCTCGCCGCGGCCGCGATGAGCGCGGGCACGCCGAATGCGCAGGGCGAGCGCGGCGTGATCGTGATGACCGCCTCCGTCGCGGCCTACGACGGCCAGATCGGGCAGGCCGGCTATGCCGCGTCCAAGGCCGGCATCGTGGGCATGACGCTGCCGATCGCGCGCGAGCTCGCGCGTTGGGGTATTCGCGTCGTGTCGATTGCGCCAGGACTGTTCCAGACGCCGATGATGGCGAGCCTGCCGCAGGAGGCGCAGGAATCGCTCGGCAAAATGGTGCCGTTCCCGCCGCGCCTGGGCAAGGCGTCGGAGTTCGCCTCGCTCGTCGCCGAGATCGTACGCAACCCGATGCTCAACGGCGAGGTGATTCGGCTGGACGGCGCCATCCGCATGGCGCCGAAGTAATTGGGGTCAGAGTCGAATCTCGTTTCCTAATTCGACTCTGACCCCATACTCGAAACGAGATTCGACTCTGACCCCATTTAATCGCGACGCACCAGCGCGATCGCCGCCGCGACCATGGCGACGAAGAACACGAACGTCCATGCGGGAATCCCCAAGCCCAGGAACACCCAGCCGACTTCCGCGCACTCGCCGCTGCCCTTGAGCACGCGCGCGATGACGTCGGTCAGCGGCAGGGTGTCCAGCATGTAGTCGAGGCCCATGCCGCACGCGGGCACCGAGCCCTTCGGCTGCGCCTGGATCCAGACGTGCCACGCGGCGAGTGCGGCGCCGGTGCCGGCGGTGAGGGTCGCCAGCACCGCGTAGAACGCGGCGCCCACGCGACCCGGCCCGTGGATCGCGGCGAGCAGGAAGACGACCCCGGTGGCGATCACCGCTACGCGCTGGAACACGCACAGCGGGCAGGGCTCGAGATCCTGGAAGTACTGCAGGTACAGCGCCCATCCCATGAGGGCGGCGCAGACCAGGAATCCCAAGAAGTAAGCCGCACGGCGGCGCGGCAGGAGAAGGAGCGTGAGCGACGCCACGGCGATGGTCCAGGCGCCGATGCGGTAGGCCATCTGCCCCAGCGGCGGCTGGTTGGCGCCGAGTGCCGTCAATGCGAGGTCCTGGCCGACGAGGGCGAGGGCGACGAGGAGAGCCACCTGCGGCCACGGGATTGCTGCGTATCGACTCATAGATCAGATTTGCGAGCGCGCGAGCGCCTGGTCCAAATCCCACAGGATATCGTCCAACGACTCGAGGCCGACCGACAGTCGAATCATCTCCGGCAAGACGCCGGCCGAGCGCTGCTCGTCTTCCGACAACTGGCGATGCGTGGTCGACGCCGGATGGATGACCAGCGTCTTGGCGTCGCCGACGTTGGCGAGGTGCGACAGGAACTGCACGCCCTCGATGAACTTGACTCCGGCCGCCGCGCCGCCTTTGACGCCGAAGGTGAGGATGCCGCCCGCGCCGCGCGGCAGGTAGCGTTGCGCGAGCGCGTGATAGCGGCTTTGCTCGAGCCCGGGGTAGTCCACCCATTCCACCGCCGGATGCGCGGCGAGATGGCGGGCAACGGCGAGCGCCGACTCGCAATGCCGCGGCATGCGCAGGTGCAGCGTCTCGATGCCCTGCAGGAGCAGGAACGCGGAGAACGGCGACAGCGTCGGGCCCATGGTGCGCATCATCTCCATGCGCGCTTTCATGGTGAACCCGAAGTCGCCAAACGTCTCGAAGAAGATGACCCCGTGGTAGCCGCGCGAGGGCTCGGTCATTGGCGGGAAGCGGCCGTTGTTCCAGGGGAACTTGCCGGACTCGACCAGGATGCCGCCCATGGTCGTGCCGTGGCCGCCCAGGTACTTGGTGACCGAGTGGATGACGATGTCGGCGCCGTGCTCGAACGGGCGGCAGAGGAAAGGCGAGGCGAGCGTGTTGTCGACGACGAGGGGCACGCCGGCGGCGTGCGCGACTTGGGCGACAGCCGCGAGGTCGGCGACGTTGAGCTGCGGGTTGCCGATGGTTTCGACGTACACCGCCTTGGTGGTGTCGCGGATTGCCGCGGCGAAGTTCGCGGGGTCGTCGCCGTCGACGAACGTGGCGTCGATGCCGAACTGGGCGAAAGTCACCGCGAGCTGGGTGTAGGTGCCGCCGTACAGCGTGCGCGAGGCGACGATGTGGTCGCCGTTGCGGCATAGCGTGAGCAGCGCCACCGACTGCGCCGCCATGCCGGTCGCGGTGGCGAGTGCGACGCGCCCGCCTTCCAGCGCCGCCACGCGCTCCTCGAGCGCGGCCACGGTCGGGTTGGAGATACGCGAATAGACGTTGCCGAACGTCGACAGATTAAAGAGGCTCGCGGCGTGATCGGCGCTGTCGAACACGAACGACGTGGTCTGGTAGATCGGCAGCGCGCGCGCGCCGGTCGCGCTGTCCGGAATGTGCCCGGCGTGCAGGCACAGCGTATCGAAGCCGAATTCGCGGTCGGGCATATCGTCCGCCCCTCACCCCATCCCTCTCCCCGCTTGCGGGGAGAGGGGGAGTAAGCGAGGCGCGCGAGCGCACGCGAGCGAGGCCCGAAGGACACCTGAGCGAGCGGGCCGAAGGCCAGGCGCGCAGCGCGCGTCCGCGGGCGAGGGTGGCGGCCGACACGCCGTCGCAGCGCACCACGCCGGCACTGCCGAGGCCGCGCGTCGCCGAGCGATCGAGGGACGACCGACAACGCAAGCGCTCGACATGCTTCAGCCCCTCACGGAGGGAGTGCCCGACAGGGCGGGTGAGGGGGAGTTCGGCCGGCGCGCCGAGATCACGCCGGTGTTCACCCCGGTCCAGTTGAGCCCGCCCAGGATGCGCGCGTGCTCGATCTTCACGCAACGGTCCATGACCACGTCGAGACCCGCGGCGAGCGCCAAGTCGGCCGCTTCCCGGTTGCGGATGCCGAGCTGCATCCAGAGCACCTTGGCGCGCGTCGCCACCGCCTCACGCGCGATCGGCACGATGTCCTGCGGCTTGCGAAAGCAGTCGACGATGTCGACCGGCTCGCCGATCGCGGTCAGGTTCGGGTAGCAACGCTGGCCGAGCACCTCGGCGTAGCTCGGGTTGACCGGGATGACGCGATAACCCTTGTCCTGCATGTACTTCGCCGCGAAGTTGCTCGGCCGGAACCAGTGCGCCGACAAGCCGACGACGGCGATGCTGCGCGTCTGCGCGAGGATGCGCCGCAGGCCCGGGATATCGTCGACGATTGCCAAGGTCAGTTGCGCCACTGCGGCGCCGCGTTGTACGGATAGTCGTTGGAGATCCGCCGCCCCGACGAGATGCGGTTGCTGAACCAGGACAGCGTCGGGTAGTCGCCTGGGCCGAACGTGCGGCAGTCGCCGAGGAAATTGGCGTCGGTGCAGAACATCCAGTAGCCGCGCTCGACGCGGATCGACGACGCCCGGTCGTTGAAGCCGGTGCCGTCGAGGTTGGGCAGCACGTCGGAGTCGACGGTGTACGCGCGCCCCTGGAAGTTCGCGCCTTCATACAGCACCACCCGAGTTTGCTGTCCGCCGCCCCAGTTGCCGCCGCCACCACCGCCCCAGTTCCCGCCCCCACCCCCGGACGGATAGGGGCGCGCGGAGCTGACGCGCCCGGTCACCGACCCCAGGTTGCCGTGGCTGCCCGGATTGAAGATCTCGCACGATCCCTGGTAGTCGGCGTCGGAGCAGATCTGCCAGGTACCCGAGTTGATTACCGCCGACGAGGCGCGGTCGTTGAAGCCGGTACCCGAGAAGTTGGGCAGCGCCCCGCTCAGCGCGTACGAGCGGCCGGTCTGTCCCGGCGATTCGTAGAACACGATCGCGCCTGCGCCGGGCCCGCCACCGCCGCCACCGCTACCACCGCCATGCCAGCCGACGTCGCGCATCGACGATATCGCGTTGCCGAGTCCCATGCGGCCGAGCGAGGGGTAATCGCCGGGGCCGAGCGTTATGCACTGACCCCGATAGTAGCTGTCGGCACAGAGCTGGAAGGAGCTGCCGCGGATGGTGACCGACGATGCGCGATCGTTGAAGCCGGTGGGCGCGAGGTCCGGCACCGCGCCGCTCGCCGAATAGCGCGGGCCGTCGAAATTCTCGTTCTGGTACAGGACGATCTCCTGCGCGCCCGCTGCGCCGGTGACAGCGGCGGCAGTGAGGCAAGCGTAGGCAAGTTTCATGAAGCTCCTCGACGAAAGTCGGATCAGCGGTCCGGATGCCACCCGATAACGGCCAGCAGCACGAAAAAGCCGACCACGTACGCCAGCGCGACGTGCCAGCCCCCGCGCAGCCACGCGAGCACGGAGCGCGCTTCCGGGAACTGGTTGGACAGCGCCACGCCCGCGGAGGACCCGAACCAGATCATCGACCCGCCGAAGCCGACGGCATAGGCGAGAAAGCCCCAATCGTACCCCCCTTGCTTGAGCGCGAGCGCGGTGAGCGGGATGTTGTCGAACACCGCCGACACGGCGCCGAGGCCGAAGGCGACTTGCCACGACGCCGCGGGCAGCCGCTCGACCGGCATCATCGACGCGCAGATCACGAGCGCCAGCAGGAAGATCGTGCCTTTGAAGGTCTCGGGCAGAACCTCCCAATCCGGGCGGCGCAGCGGGAGCGACACCAGGATCGCGAGCCAGACGCCGGCGCCGATGAACGGGAAGCTGTCGGCGTACTCGTTGAACCTCAAGTTCACGATCACGTTCGCCGCGATCGCGCACACGAGGATCAAGAGCACGATGCCGACCCGTGCCCAGTCGACGTGCGTGTGCTCATGCGCGTGATGGATCATCGGCGAGTAGCCGTGCTGCTGCTTGGCGGCCGGAATGCCGAAGATCACGAGCGCCACGGTGGCCGCCACGTACGCCTCCAGCACCGACAGCGGCGACACCCCCGCGATCCACATCATGGTGGTCGTGGTGTCGCCGATGACGCTGCCGGAACCGCCGGCGTTGGACGCCGCGACGATTCCCGCGAGATAGCCGATGTGCACTTTCGCGCGGAACAGCTGGTGCGCCATCGCCCCGCCGATGAGCGCGGCGGCGATGTTGTCCAGGAACGACGACAGCACGAACACCATGACCAGCAGCAGGAACGCGCCCTTCCAGTCGGTCGGCAGGAAGCGCGGCAACATCACCGGCACCCGGCTTTTCTCGAAGTGGCGCGAGAGCAGGGCGAAGCCCATCAGCAGCAGGAAGAGGTTGGAGAGGATGTTCGCCTCGTGCCCGAGGTGGCTTGCGAGCCCGGCCAACCCCGGGCCTTGCTTGAAGCCGGTGAACGCGAGTTTCCAGGCGCTGATCGCCGCGAGTCCGGTCAGCGCGACCGCGAGCGTGTGGCGGTGGAACAAGGCCACCGCGAAAAGCGTCAGCCCGAATAGCACGAAGTCGACGGGAACCGGTCCGATCGCCGGTGGCTCTCCGGTCGCCGCGGCCGCGACGGGGGCGGCAAGCGCAAGGCAGGCGACCAACCACGCATGACGGCTGCGACGCAACGCGAGACCCCCTCGAAGTGGCAAATGCCTGAAAATGCAGGGTCGCCGCGCGGCGGTCGGCGCCCTGCTGGGCGATGGGGATTGTACCTGTGAGGTGGTCGACACCCGCACCGTTTTTGTCCAGGACAGGCGGTCCCGGCGCGATCACTGCAAGGTCCGATGACGGAACCCGGGCCTGATCCTTGCTTGTACTGGACGACTCTGGTGATCTAAAGCGAGGCATGGCGACCGGCGGGCGGACGGG
This sequence comes from Burkholderiales bacterium, assembly GCA_020845855.1. GTDB lineage: Bacteria > Pseudomonadota > Gammaproteobacteria > Burkholderiales > Casimicrobiaceae > VBCG01. The sequence continues at coordinate 8,398 of JADLEZ010000417.1, read as the reverse complement.
TGGGCCCCCGGTTGTTGGCATGTCCTGACGGGATCGCTCTTATCGACAACGGTCCATGGCCCTTTCGCGCGCGCTCAACCGCATCGACCTGGCGGTGCATACCGTCGGCGATCCCGCCGAACGGGATTCCCTGCTCGCGTTGTCCCAGCGCAAGCTCAATGCGCTCGGGGTACCGGTCGCCTACATCGACCGCAACCAGCGCTACCGCTTCGTCAACAAGGCGTTCCTCGACTGGCTGGGCAGGCGCGACGTCGAAGTGCTCGGGCGCGAGGCGATCGAGGTCCTCGGCCGCGACGTCTTCCAGCTGTATCGCGCGTACATCGACGCCGCCCTCGCCGGCGAGCGCACGAGCTACGAGCGCCAGCTCATCACCCCCGGCCGGCCGCCGCTGTGGATACGCGTCGACTACTACCCGGACCGCAGCTCGCAGGGTCACGTGCGCGGCTTCCTGGTCACCTACCACGACGTCGATCATCTGAAGAAACTCGAGCTCGAGGCGGGCCAGCGCGAGCACCGGCTGCGCCTTGTCACCGACAGCGTCGGCCTGCCGATCCTGTACTTCGACCGCCAGTTGCGCATCCGCTTCGCCAACAAGCCGTTCGGCAGCTGGATCGGGGTGCCCGCCGACGACGTCATCGGCCACATGCTGAAGGACGTGCTGCCGCCCGATGCCCTGGCCGAAATGCAGGGCTACATCGACCGGGCGCTCGCCGGTGCGACGATGACCTACGAGCGCCGCGAGCGCCAGCTCGACGGCGACGCGCGCTGGACGCGCGTCACGCTGTTCCCGGACCGTGAGTTGGGCGGCCGCGTGGGCGGCGCGTTCGCCGTGATGACCGATATCGAGGAGGACATCCGCATCCGCGACGCGCTGAAGTCGCAGGAAGCGCAGATGCGCTTGTTCGCCGACAACATTCCGGGCCCGATCGCGTACCTCGACCGCAACCTGAAATACACGTTCGTGAACCAGGCGTTCGCGAACTCGGTGTGCAAGCCGCAGGACGAGATCTACGGCAAGACGCCGTTCGAGGTGATGGCCGCCGACGTGGCGTCGTTCCTGCGCCCGGTGCTCAAGCGCGCCGCCGCCGGCGAGCACGTCGAGTACGAGCGCGTGGGCGCCACCACGCAGGGCGCGCGGCGCTGGCTGCACGGCCGCATCGCGCCCGACCTCGACGTCGCGGGCTCGGTCCGCGGCCTGTATTGCACCGAGTACGACATCCACGACTTGAAGCTCACCGAGCAGGCGCTCGCCGCGCGCGAGGAGCAGTTGCGCCTGTTCAACGACAACATCCCGGAGCCGATCGTCTACCTGTCGGCGGACCGCCGCTACCAGTTCGTGAACGAGGCGTTCCTGCGCCTGGTCGGCCTCGACCGCGATACGGTGGTGGGCAAGACGACGGAAGAGGTGCTGGGGCCCGACTTGGCCGGCATGATGGAGCCGGGGCGCAATCGCGTGTTCGCGGGCGAGGCGCTCACTTACGAGCGCGCGGTCATCGACGCCGCCGGACGCGAACGCTGGATCCGCGCGCGCTGCGTACCCGACTTGCACTTCGACGGCACGGTCAAGGGCGAGTACGTCGTCGGTCACGACATCACCGATCTGAAGCAGGCGCAGGACGCCCTCGCCGCGCGCGAAGGACAGTTGCGCGCGATCATGGACGGCGTGCCGGCGCCGGTGGCGTACATCGATCGCGACGAGCGCTGCCACTACGTCAACCGCACGTTCCTGCAGTTCTTCGGGCTCACACCCGAGCAGGTTTCCGTGATGCGCCTGCGCGACGTCGTCGGCCACGGCATCTACCAGAGCGCGCAGGCGATGCTCACGCGCGCGATGGAAGGCGAGTCCACGGCGTTCGACCGGCTGGTGCCGGGCGCCAACGGCGTGCGCCGGTGGATGACGATCCGGGTGGTGCCGGATGCGGCGCAAACGGGCGAGGTGCACGGCGCATTCGTGCTGATGAACGACATCCACAGCCTGAAGCAGGCGCAGGCGGAGTTGCGCGCGTCCGAGGCCGAGCTGCGCCTGATCATGGACAACGTGCCCGCCCGCGTGTCGTACATCGACCGCGACTACAAGTACCGCTTCCTGAACCGCCACAACGAGGAGTGGCTGGGTGAGAGCCGCAAGGAGCTCACGGGCCGCGGTGTGGCCGAAGTGGTGGGCAACGAGCGCGCGAACCAGCTCGGCCCGCTGCTCGACCGGGTGCTGAAGGGGGAGACGGTCTCGACCGAGAAGCAGCTCATCCAGCCCGACGGCAAGGAGCGCTGGGAGTCCGTGCACTACGCGCCGCACCGCGACTCCGAAGGCAACGTGGTCGGCATCTACGCGGTGCACGCCGACATCCACGACCAGAAGCGCAACCAGGACGAGCTCAAGCGCGCGAACTGGATGCTGTCCTCGCACATCAGCAACACGCCTCTCGCGGTGCTCGAGTGGGACCGCGAGTTCCGCCTCGTGCGCTGGTCGCCGCAGGCCGAGAACATCTTCGGCTGGAAGAGCGAGGAGATCCTCGGCATCCCGCTGGCCGACAGCCCGCTGGTGCACGAGGAGGACAAGGAGAGCTTCGCGGGGCTGGTGGGGCGGCTCATGAGCGGCGACGAGCCGCGCTCCACCGGCCTCACCCGCAACCACCGCCACGACGGGCAGACGATCTGGTGTGAGTGGTACCACTCCGCGCTGCTCGACGACGAAGGCCGGATCGTGTCGATCCTGTCGTTCGTGCAGGACGTGTCCTCCCGCATCCAGGCCGAAGAGCGGCTGCAGTATCTCGCGACACGCGACGCGCTCACCGGCCTGCCGAACCGGCTGCTGCTGCACGAGCGCCTGGGCCAGGCGATCGCGCAGGCCAAGCGCAGCGGCCATCGCGTCGGCGTGCTGTTCATCGACCTCGACCGCTTCAAGAACGTCAACGACACGCTGGGCCACCGCATCGGCGACGAGCTCCTGAAGCGGGTGACCGCGGCGCTGTCCGGCGCCCTGCGCGAGACCGACCTCCTCGCGCGCCTGGGCGGCGACGAGTTCATGGTCATCGTCGAGGACTTCGACGATCCCGCGGTGCTGGGCCGCATCGCGCAAAAGCTCCTGGACGCCATCGCGCAGCCGTTCGAGATCGAGGCGCACGACATCTTCGTGACCTCGTCCATCGGCATCGCGGTGTACCCCGACGACTCCGACGATCCGGAAGAGCTCTTAAAGCACGCGGACGTGGCGATGTATCGGTCGAAGGACCTTGGGCGCAACACCTACCAATTTCTCGACGCCAACCTCGCCGAGCACCGCCTGCGCCAGCACACGCTGGAGACCGCGCTGCGCGCCGCACTCGCCGACAACGCGCTGCGGCTGCACTTCCAGCCCGTGGTGCGGATCAGCGACCGCGCGATCATCGGCGCGGAGGCGCTGTTGCGCTGGCACGATTCCGCGCACGGGAACGTGCCGCCGCAGGTGTTCATTCCGCTCGCCGAGGAATCGGGCCTCATCCACGCGCTGGGCGAATGGGTGCTGCGCTCGGCGGCGAGGCAGTGCGTGGCGTGGCGCGACGGCGGCCTCGAGCTCGTCGTGTCGGTGAACCTGTCGGCCCGCCAGTTTTATCGCGAGGACCTGGCGCAGCGCATTTCCGAGATCGTGAAGTCGGAGCAATGCGATCCTTCGTGGATCGAGCTCGAAGTCACCGAGACGAGCCTCATGCACGACCTCGACGCCATCCGCAAGGTGCTGCACCAGCTGCGCGACGAGGGCTTTACGGTGGCGATCGACGACTTCGGCACCGGGTACTCGTCACTGACCCATTTGAAGCATTTCCCGATCGACACGCTCAAGATCGACATCTCGTTCATCGCCGACTTGGAGTCCGACCCGCAGGACGCGGCGATCACCGAGGCGATCATCGCGCTAGCGCGCGGTCTCGGCTTGAAGGTCGTGGCGGAGGGGGTCGGCACCCGCGAGCAGCTCGACTTCCTCGACGTGCGCGGCTGCGATTGCTTCCAGGGCTTCTGGGCGAGCAAGCCGCTGCCGGCGGATTCGTTCTGCGAGTTCGTGGCGAAGAAGGGGCTAGGGGTTAGGGGCTAGGGGCTAGGGAGCGCCGACGTTTTGCATCGAACGGTGCAGATTTGCTTGCGGGATACGCGCCCATGCGTCGATTCCCAATGGCGCTCCCTAGCCCCTAGCCCCTAACCCCTCCATCCACTGCGCAATCGCCTTCGCCGCGGTCTCCCACTCCGGCTCCAGCATGAGCATGTGGCCCATCCCGGGCAGCACCGTGGCCGCGACGCCGTGGTGCGCGGCCGTGGCGTGGACGTCCGAGGGAATCGCGATCTGGTCGCCGGCCGCGCCGAGCACGAACACCGGGGAGGTGGCCTGCGGCTCGACCCAGTGCAGGCGCATGGCAAGGTCGAACAGGACGCGCGGCGATTCTCCGTTGAGGTGCGCGAGCGCTTCCTGCAGGATCGCCTTGTCCACGTCCTGGCTGAAGTAGAACGGGCGCAGCGCCTTCCAGATGTCGTCGGAGATGCGGGTCGGATCGAGCCCGATCATGTGCGATGCGTAGTCCGGATGTGTGGCGGCGAGGCGCACCGCCACCGGCAACAGGCCCGTCGGCGGTACCGGCGCCAGCAACGCCGCCGCGCGCACCGGGCGCGTGGCCATCATGCGCTCGGCGACCGCGGCGCCCATGGAATGGCCAATCAGCACCGGTGCAGCCTCGAGCTCGCTCGCCACGTGCTCGACGTCGGCCACGTAGTCGTCGAGCGCGGCGATGAACAAGGTGTCGGCGCCGCTGCTGTTGCCATGGCCGCGCAGGGAGAGCGCGTGCGAGGGCCATCCGTGCGCCGCGAACCAGGGAAGGAAATACGGCTCCCAGCACCAGCCATCGGTGTAGCCCCCGTGGATGAGCAATAGCGGCGGCTTGCGGGTCGCGCGGGCGGGCAGCCGCGAGCGGAGCTCGATGTCAGGCATCAGGGATCAGGTAACAGGTAACAGGTGACAGGTGACAGGTGACAGGTGACAGCGCAACGGTGCGGTTGCAACCGTCGACCTTCGTCCTTAGATATCATGGCTGGGCAGTGGCGCTCGCGCATTCTACTGATACCTGATGCCTGTTACCTGTTCCCTGACATACGACGAAGCCTGCCGCCGCTGCGAGCGGCTCGGCCGCTTTCTGGCCGAGGTCCGCACGGCGCACCCGACCTACTGGTGCAAGCCGGTGCCGCCGTTCGGCGAGAGCGGTGCGCGCCTCGTGATCGTCGGGCTGGCGCCGGGCATGCACGGCGCGAACGCAAGCGGCCGCGCGTTCACCGGCGACCACGCCGGCATCCTGCTCTACGAGACGCTGCATCGCTACGGATTCGCGACGCGAGCGGTGGCGCAAGGGCGTGGCGATGGCCTGCGCCTCGTCGACTGCCGCATCACCAACGCCGTGAAGTGCCTGCCGCCCGCCAACAAGCCCACGCCGGCCGAGGTGCGCGAATGCAACACGTATCTCGCGGCGGACCTGCGCACGGTGCCGGCCGGCGGCGTCATGGTCGCGCTCGGCCGCATCGCGCACGACGCCGCGTTGCGCGCGCTCGGCTTGCGCGCGGCGGATTTTCCGTTCGCGCACGGCGCCGAGCACCGGCTCGAGGGCGCGCGTGTCATGATCGACAGCTACCATTGCAGCCGCTACAACACCAACACCGGCCGGCTCACGGCACCGATGTTCCGGCAGGTCTTCGAGCAGGCCCGGCGCCACCTGTCTTCATGAGCAAGGTCCCGCGCCTGTCGAAGGTCACCAGTCCCTCGCCCGCCGAGGCGCCGCCGCCCACGTTCGACGCGAGCGAGCTTCTGCGCTCGCTGCCGCACCGCCCGGGCGTGTACCGCATGTTCGACGCCAACGGAGAGGTCCTCTACGTCGGCAAGGCGCGCGACCTGAAGAAGCGCGTGTCGCAGTATTTCCAGAAGAACGATCACGAGTACCGTATCGCGGCGATGGTCGCGCACGTGGCGCGCGTGGAGACGACCGTCACCCGCTCGGAAGGCGAAGCGCTGCTGCTCGAGAACAACTACATCAAGGCGCACGAGCCGCGCTACAACATCCTCTACCGCGACGACAAGAGCTACCCGTACGTGTGCATCTCCGGCGATCCGTTCCCGCAGCTGCGCTTCCACCGCGGCGCGCTCGACCGGCGCAACCGCTATTTCGGGCCGTTCCCCAGCGCGGGCGCGGTGCGCGAGGGCATCGCCACGCTGCAGAAGGTGTTCCAGATCCGCACCTGCGAGAACACGGTGTTCGCCAACCGCTCGCGCCCGTGCATGCTGCACCAGATCCAGCGCTGCACGGCGCCCTGCGTAGGCCGCATCGGCGAAGCGGACTACCGCGAGGACGTCGAAGGCGCGACGCTGTTCCTGCGCGGCAAGGGCAACGAAGTGCTGACGCGCCTGCAAGGGCAGATGCAGCAGGCGGCGGACAAGCTCGAGTTCGAGCGCGCCGCGCGCATCCGCGACAAGATCGCGCGCATGCAGGTGCTGCGGTCGCGGCAGTTCGTGGAGAGCGCGACCGCCGGGGACATCGACGTGGTGGCGGCGGCGATCGAGGGGAGTCTTTTCGCCGTCAACGTGGTGATGATCCGCGGCGGCCGCCACGTCGGCGACAAGACCTTCTTCCCGCGCCACGCCGACGCCGCCGACGTCGAAGGCGAGGGCGCCATCGTGCCCACCTTCCTCACCCAGCACTACCTCGAGCGGCCGGTGCCGCCGGCGATCGTCGTGCCCGACGTCGAGGATCAGGCGGCGCTGGCCGAAGTACTGTCCGCGCAGTCCGGGCAGCGTGTCGACATCGTCGGCAACCCGGGCGGCGAGCGCCGGGTGTGGCTTGCGATGGCGCAGCAGAATGCGCTCCTTGCGATTCGCCAGAAGCTCGCGCAAAAGGCCACGCAGGAGGATCGGCTTGCCACGCTGCAGGAAGCGCTGGGCCTGCCGTCGTCGGTGCAGCGCATCGAGTGCTTCGACATCTCGCACACCATGGGCGAGGCGGCGACCGCTTCGTGCGTGATCTTCGACAGGCTCGCCATGCAGACGTCGGAGTACCGCCGCTTCAACGTGACCCCGCCGCAGGGCGGCGACGACTACGCGGCGATGCGCGAGGCCCTCACCCGCCGCTGCGCGCGCATCGTCGCCGGCGAGTATCCTGCGCCGGACCTCCTGGTGATCGACGGCGGCAAGGGCCAGGTCTCGGTAGCCGCCGGCGTGCTGGAGGAGCAGGGATTGCACGGCGTGCCGCTCATCGGCATCGCGAAGGGCCCCGAGCGCAAGGCGGGCGAGGAAGACATCGTCTTCCCGGACCGCGACGCCGTGCTCAACCTGCCCTCCGATCATCCGGGATTGCACCTCCTGCAACAGATCCGCGACGAGGCCCACCGCTTCGCGATCCAGGGTCATCGCGCCCGCCGCGCCAAGGCGCGCACGACGTCGGCGCTGCAGGACATCGCCGGCATCGGCGCCACCCGTCGCAAGGCGCTGCTGACGCATTTCGGGGGCGTCAAGGGCGTGCAGGCGGCGAGTGTCGAGGACATCGCGCGGGTGCCGGGCATCTCGCGCGCGCTCGCCGAGCGGATTTTCGCCGAACTGCACTAATAGGGACGGACCCCGTAATGGGGTACGTCCCTATTTCCACTATTTCCAACGGGTAGAATCGCGGCACGGTGCCGTTGAACATCCCCATCGCGCTGACCTGGCTGCGGATCGTGCTGATCCCGGTGTTCGTGGCCGTCTATTACCTGCCCGACACCTGGCTCGCGCCCGTAGCCAAGAACTGGACCGCGATGTCGATCTTCGCGGCCGCGGCCATCACCGACTGGCTCGACGGTTACCTTGCGCGCCGCTGGGGTGAGGTCAGCGCTTTCGGCGCGTTCCTGGACCCGGTCGCCGACAAGCTCATGGTCGCCGCGGCGCTCATCCTGCTCGTGCAGCTCGGGCGCGCCGAGGCGTATCTCGCCATCATCATCATCGGCCGCGAGATCACGATTTCCGCGCTGCGCGAGTGGATGGCGCAGATCGGCAAGACCCGCAACGTCGCCGTGGCGTTCATCGGCAAGGTGAAGACCGCGTCGCAGATGACCGCGATCATCGCGCTCCTGCTCTGGGAGCCGGTGATCCCCGGCGTCTCCACGCCTCTGCTCGGCACGGTCGCGCTATGGGTCGCGGCGATCCTCACGCTGTGGTCGATGTTCCACTACCTGCGGCTCGCGGCGCCGCACCTCGGGTCGGACTCGATCTCCGACATCCGCGCGTCGACCACGGCGCGGCCGCCCGAGGATCGCAAGTGACAAACCGGCGCCTTGACGCGCCGCAACATGACCGCTGCAACGAACTGGGCGCACACTTGCCGCGCTCGCCGCATCTCTCCCAGAGCCGCCGATGCCCTACCTG
>JADLEZ010000416.1 GCA_020845855.1 Burkholderiales bacterium | reverse complement strand
CTTCGCCGTCTCGACGTGATACGCGCCGATGTGCTGGGTGATGCCGCCCGCCTCGCCGCTCGCCACGCGCGTGCGGCGGATGGTGTCGAGCAGCGACGTCTTGCCGTGGTCGACGTGGCCCATGACGGTCACCACCGGCGGGCGCGGCAGCACCTCCGCCGCGGACTCGCCGTGCGCTTCCGCGAGCAGCGCGTCGGGATCGTCGAGCTTGGCCGCGACCGCCTTGTGGCCCATTTCCTCGACCACGATCATCGCCGTCTCCTGGTCGAGGTTCTGGTTGATCGTGACCATGGAGCCCAACTTCATCATCGCCTTGATGACCTCGGTCGCCTTGACCGACATCTTGTGCGCGAGCTCGGCCACCGTGATCGTCTCCGGAACCGTCACTTCGCGGACGACCGGTCCCGCCACTCCCGCGCCATCGCCGCCTTCGTCGTCGCGGTGACGCCCGCCGACCTTGGGCCCGCGCCATCCCGGCGCGGCCGCCGCTCCGCCGCCGGTATCGCCGCGCAGCTTGAGCGCGCGCCGCCGCGCGGCCTCTTCCTGGAACACCTGGCCCGGCGCCTTCTTGGTCGTGCGCTCGCGCTTGTCGCCCGGCTTGGCGGCCGGCCGGTGCAGCGTGCCTTCCTTGGGCTTGGCGCCGTCCTTCTTCACCTCCGCCGGCGCAGCGGCGGCTGCCTTGGCGGCCGCTGCCTTCGCAGCGGCTTCCTCGGCCTCGCGCTCCTTCTTGCTCTTGCGCGCGGCCTCCCGTTCCTGCTTTTCCTTGAGCTCGTCTTCCTGGCGCTTCAAGAGCGCCTGCGCCGTGCGCGACTCCTCCTCGCGCGCGGCGATCTCCTGCGGGCTGAGGTGGGACGGTGGCGCGACGGGAGCCGGCGCCGGCGTCGGCGCCGGTGCTGGTGCCGGCGGCGCAACGACCTCGGGCGTCGGGGGTGTCGGCGGCGCTTCGTCGATCACCACCGCCACCGGCGTCGCCGGAGCCGGCTCGTCCTCGCGGCGCACCAGCACGCGCTTCTTGCGCACTTCCACCTGGATGGTGCGCTGCTTGCCGCTCGAGTCCGCGGCCTTGATCTCGGACGTCTGCTTGCGCGTGAGCGTGATCTTCTTCTTGGGCTCGGCCGAACCGCCGTGCTGCTTGCGCAGGTAGTCGAGCAGGCGAGTCTTGTCCTGCTCGGTGAGCTTGTCGCCGACCTTCTTGACGTCGACCCCCGCGGCGGCGAGCTGCTCGATGAGCGCGCCCGACGGCATCTTGAGCTCGGTCGCGAATTGTTCGATGGTGGATTGCGGCATGGGTTGTCTTCTCCGCCTTACCTCGCCGGCACGCCGGTGGCGCCGGCATCGCCGTCACCCGAGAACCAGTGCGCGCGTGCCTTCATGATGAGATCGACCGCGCGCTCCTCGGCGATGCCGGTCATCTCGACGAGCTCGTCGGTGGCGAGATCGGCCAGCGCGTCGCGCGTGGCTATCCCGTTGGCCGCGAGCTTGCTCGCGATCTCGGTATCCATGCCTTCGAGCGAGAGCAAGGCCTCCTCGAGGTTCTCCACCGACTCCTCGCGCACGATCGCCTCGGTAAGGAGCGCGTTGCGCGCGCGGCTTCGCAGCTCGTTGACGGTGTCCTCGTCGAACGACTCGATTTCGAGCATCTCGTTGATCGGCACGTACGCCACTTCCTCGAGCGACGTGAACCCCTCGCCGATCAGGATGTCGGCCACCTCCTCGTCGACGTCGAGCTTGTCCATGAAGAGCTGGCGCAGGCGTCCGGTCTCGCTCTCCTGCTTCTGCTGCGACTCTTCCACGCCCATGAGGTTCAGCTGCCAGCGGGTGAGCTCGGAGGCGAGCCGCACGTTCTGGCCGCTGCGGCCGATGGCGATGGCGAGGTTCTCCTCGTCGACCACCACGTCCATGGCGTGCTTCTCCTCGTCGACCAGGATGCTCTGCACTTCCGCCGGCGCAAGCGCGTTGATCACGAACTTGGCAGGGTCGTCGGAGTACAGGATGATGTCGACGCGCTCGCCGGCGAGCTCGTTGGTCACCGCGGTCACGCGCGAGCCGCGCATGCCGATGCAGGTGCCCTGCGGATCGAGGCGGGGATCGTTCGACTTCACCGCGATCTTGGCGCGAATGCCGGGGTCGCGCGCGGCGGCCTTGATCTCGATAAGGCCTTCCTCGATCTCCGGCACTTCGAGCTCGAACAGGCGCACCAGGAACTCGGGTGCGATGCGCGACAGGATGAGCTGCGGACCCTTGGCGGTGCGGTCGATCTTCATGACGTAGGCGCGGATGCGGTCGCCCACGCGCAGCATCTCCTTCTGGATGAGCTGGTCGCGCGGGATGACGCCCTCGATGCGGCCCGATTCCACGATCACGTTGCCGCGCTCGATGCGCTTGACCGTGCCGGTCAGGAGGTTGTCCTCGCGCTCGAGGAAGTCGTTCAGTATCTGCTCGCGCTCGGCGTCGCGGATCTTCTGCAGGATCACCTGCTTCGCGGCCTGCGCGCCGATGCGTCCGAACT
>JADLEZ010000415.1 GCA_020845855.1 Burkholderiales bacterium | reverse complement strand
GCATGAGGCATGGCCTCGGCAATTTCAGCCAGCAGGCCGTCCACGACGGCCTTTCCGATGCCCGCCGCCATTGCCGTCTGCACGAAATGGCGTGGCAGCACACTGTCGACGATGTGGTGCCGATTCTTCCCGACGGCCATGGCCAGTTTGAATTGATTGTGTCGGAGCTGTCCAGCATCAACGCAGGGCTGCGTTGACATAATGTCGTAGAGCGGGGCGAGGCGAAATCGACCGCCGGGCAGCAAGTGAAGACTGAAATTCTTGGCATGGCCGTCCGTAGCACCCAGCAGCCAGAAGAAGATTTGTGCCTTCAGAAACAAGCGCTGGTCCGCTGCCGGATCGTCACTCGCTTTCAAGAGTTCGAGAAGGCGCGCGATTCCCGGCCCGCCGTCCGCTTCGTATTTGCGGGCCGGCGGGACCGAGAGTGCTTGACAAGCATCTTCTTGCGGCAGACGGAGCAGGCGGTTGTCGCGCGTCCAGCGCCGGTCGAACCGCTCGACGATCAGCGCGCGCTTGTCGCCGAAGGCTCCGATGGCGGCTTCGGCGCTCGGCAGCCCCATTGCCTGGGCAAGTTTGAGACACAGGTACTCATTCTCGATGCTCTGCGACAGATCCATGCCGTTGGAGAGCCTGCCGATCGGTGGCTTGAAGATGTGCGTGGTCGGAGTCGACCCATGCGGAATGTGCCATTGATCCTTCCACCACAAGAGCGCGGTCTTTTCCTGCGCGCCCGCAAGAGAAATCCGGAACTCGCCTCCGGCGGTGACACCCAACGGAGCCTGGCCCAGATCACCAAGGATGGTGGCGACCTCGATCACGGAGAGGGGGCGTCCTTCGATCACGCCAGAGGTGGGGGGCGCTTCCCCTTCAGGCAGGAACTGCAAGGCTCCGGCGCAATCACGTCCGACAGCGGCGAGAAGGCTGAACGCGTCTGTGCCTTCTGCATGGGTGCGCGCGGCCAACCGCTGGCGTATCTGATCGTTATCGGGCAGGAGGTTGTCAAAGACGGCGACGACCGGCGCGCCGATATAGCGATCTTCGCGCAGCGGCAAGGACAAAGAGATCGCAAATGTGCTCTCCCAGCCGAGCCACGAGGGCGCGTATTCAAAGTCGATCGCACCGCTTGTTTCGCGCCGCAGTCGTCCCACCAGGCGCCCGTTCAGCAACACATCGAGCGGAAGCCGCGCCTTCTTCCGTCCGGCCATCAGAACACTTCCTCGAGTGCGGCGGTCGAGCCCTTTGTTCGTGGGCGAATGACGACTTCCAGGTCGAGCGCGCCGAGCGCATCGAGCAATGTTTGCAGTCGCGTTGCGGGTTCGCCGGCTTCGAGTTTCGAGATCGTCGCTTGGCGCAGCCGAACCCGGCTGCCCAACTCCTGCTGCGACAGGCCGAGTTGTTTGCGCTTGCGGCGTACGACGGCTCCGACTTGCGAGGCCGTGCGGGTGATCTGGTCCATGGTTCGACTCCTCGCACCACATTATTCGCGAGAGCGTATATAACGTCAATATACGCACTTCAGTATAAACGAAGATAAATACATAGATGCGTATACCCGCGAATCTATACGTCTTTGCGTATGATATCTACGCAGATCTCTTGGCTCGGGGAGTTAGCCTAGACCTAGACGACCTAGACCGACCTAGACCTAGAGGGAGGCAGGCGGTACGACGAATCGGCTCGGTCACCGAAGCTAGCGCTGGACTAGCTGTCAGCCGTGGACTAGAGCCGTCATCCCGCTTGCCGCGGGCCCGCGCCCTCGGCCGCGCGCCGCGCGGCGCGCTCCTTCTCCGTCCGCTCGGTGACGTCGCGTGCCATTGCGACGGAGCCCATGACGGCCCCGGAAGGATCCTTGACGAGCGCGAAGGTCATCTCGACGTACAGCCTGGCGCCGTCCTTGCGCAGCCCCCGCGTCAACGTCGGCCGTCCGTTGAGCCTCGTCGCGCCGCGGGCGATCGCCGCGTCGAAGCCGCGCCAATGCGCCTCGCGCAAGTGCTCGGGAATGATGATATCGAGGCTCTGCCCCAGCGCCTCGGCCGCCGTGAAGCCGAACAACCGGCTCGAAGCCTCGTTCCAACGCACGATCCGGCCTTCGCGATCGGCGTAGATCAGCGCGTCGGACACTCCTTCGATGATCCATTCGGCGAGCTGCGGGGTGTCGCTCATGACGGGCCTCCGGCAAAGGGATTCGTGCGGGTGTGGTCCATTCTGAATGCTGCTCGCGCGGAGCGGAAGCGACCGGCAGCATGGAATTGGTGACGCGCGGGACATCCGGCACGGTCCGAGCGCGAAGACGCGAACGGAAGGCCGCCGTGTGCGCTGCGCGCCTCGGCCGTCCGGCCGATAGCGGACGTCCGGCAATGCGTCGAGACTCAGGTCAGCCGATGCATTCCGCAGTCGAGCCCCGTTGGGGGGAGGGTGAAATAACCCATCCGTTAGGTTACAATGGCGACGTTGTTCCTCCTCGGCCGCATTCGAATCGTCGTGTACTCGAACGACCATCCGCCCCCGCACATCCATGCGGTAAGCGAGGGCCATGCGCGCTTCGCCTTGGGTGAGACGCCGGCCGACGTACGCTTGGTCGAATCGGAGCGAATGTCGCGCAGGGAGCTGCGGTCGATCGCCGAGGCCATCATCGCTCGCCACGACGATTGCCTCAAAGCCTGGATACGCATTCATGGCCACTGACACCACCCGCAGGGACCGCGCAGACGAAGCCGTCGGGCGGGCGGTGGACGAGCATCTCGCCTCGGCGGTCGCCGCGAGCAGGGCTCGCCGCACGCGGGGCGAGCTTGCCGCGAGCGTCACGTACGACGCGCGCACCGCGCGCCTTCGTATCGAGCTCGTCTGCGGTGTGGGCGTGAGCATTCCGGTCGCGAAGATCGAGGACCTGGCCGATGTTCCGGCGTCGGTGATCCGCACGGTCCGTATGCAGGCAGGCGGTTACGGGCTCTACTGGCCCTCGCTAGACCTCGACATCGCGGTACCGGAACTCGTCGCAGGCTGCTTCGGGTCGCGCACCTGGATGTCCGCGCTCGCGCGGCAGGGTGGCAAGGTGTCGTCGCCGGCGAAGCGTCGGGCGGCGCGGGCGAACGGCAAGCTTGGCGGTAGACCGCGGAAGGCGCGTGCCGGCCGGTAGCGCGCTTGCCACCCCTCAATGCGAATCCCCGCTCAGGAACGGCGGCAGCGGCGTGAACTCGATACCCTCGTCCGTCAGCGCCTGCGCGTCTTCCTTGGTCGCCTTGCCGCGGATCGCGCGCTTGGGCGCTTCGTCGTAGTGGATCTTGCGCGCCTCCTCGGGGAAGCGCTCGCCCACGTCCTCGGTCTTGCGCACGATCTCGCGCAGCTTGGCCACGAGATCGACCGGCATGCCGGACACGGCCTCGGAAGGCGGCTCCGACGGTTCCGCCACCTCGCCACCCTTGCGCACATGCACCCGCGCCGAGGGCCGCCGCTCGACGTGCCAGTCGTCGCACACCGGGCAGCGCACGAGCTTGGCCGCCTGCTGCCGCTCGAACTCCTCGCCCGAGGCGAACCAGCCCTCGAACACGTGGTTTTGCATGCAGATGAGATCGAAGACGATCACGCCATTTTCTCCAGGCGCCACACCTGGTAGCGCACCGCGGCCACCGCGCCGGCGACGATCGCCGCGAGCGCCAGGATCGAGCCGACGGCGAGCGTGGACACGCCGGTCAGGCCCTGCCCGATCGTGCAACCGAGGGCAGTGACGCCGCCGAAGCCCATCATGATCGCACCGACGATGTGGTTGCCGACGTCTTCGACCGACCCGAAGCCCTCCCAGCGAAACGACTTCGACACGAGCGCATACGCGAACGAGCCTGCGAGCATGCCGAGCACCCCCGCGATGCCGAAGGTGACGATGCGCGTGGTATCGCTCCAGAACATGAGGAGCTCCAGCGTGTACGCGACCGGTGAGACGAAGCTGAACGACTCCATGCGCCCTGAGTTGGTCGCGACGAACTTCTCCTCGAGCGTGGCCGGGTCTTCGGCCAGGAATCCCACGTGCCCGGAGACGTACCACCCTCCCACGACGACGAGCCCGACCACGACGCCGCCGAGAATGAGCTCCGGCGTGGCGCGGAAATCGCGGTCCTTGAAGACGTAGACGAGCAACAGCGCCGCGACGACGAAGGGCACCCAGGGCTTGAGCGCCGTCAGCCCGACCGCGGCAAGCAGCGTGGGCAGGTCGGACGATGCCGCGCCCAGGTTGAACTTCCACGGGTCGAGCGCCACCGTACGCCAGACGGCGAACAGGCCCTTGAGCGTCATGTAGGCGGCGATCGCCAGCACGATCAGGACAACCCAGGACTTCAAGTTCCCGGTCCCGGCACGGATCAGGCTCTTGCTGCCGCAGCCGGAGGCGAGCGTCATGCCGAACCCGAACAGGAAGCCACCCACCAGCGCCGACACCCACGCCACGTTGGCCCCGGTGTAGATCGATTTGCGCAGGTCGACGAGTCCGAGAGCCGTTAGAGCTCCAGCTCCAGCAATGGCGATGGCGATAGCAAGCACCCACATCCGCATCCGCCGCCAGTCGCCGAAATTCACCACGTCGGCCACCGCCCCCATGGTGCAGAAGTTGGTCCGGTTCGCGACGAAGCCGAACACGAACGCCAGCGCGAAGGCCGCGCCGGCGACGAGTACGGGCAGGTGGGCGACGGCTTTGGCGTCCATACGCCCCAAAGTATGGCACGCACTCGGGATTCCAAAGCCGGAGCGCTCGGCCAACGGCTACATATGGCGATCGCAGAAAGTGGCGACGGACATGATGGGACAAGTGCGCGAAACCCGCGCAAGATCGACGAGATCGCGGTCGCCGGACACGAGGACGGCGGCGCCACCGGCGATAGCGAGCTCGAGGAAGGGCTTGTCCGCGGGATCGCGGCATAGCGGTACATCCGGCGGCGGAACGCCGAGCGCAACGACTTCCACCCACGGCAGGTAGTCGGCGAGCAGTTCGTCCTGCAGGGCCGCCTCGAGTCCGAACTTGGGATACGCAAGGACACGGGTCAATTCCAGTGCGGTCGCCGTGCTGGCGAGCGGAACGAAGCGGCCGGACTGCCATCCCACCCGCAGCCGCGCCGCCGGTCCCGCGAGAAACACCAATGCGGACAACGCGGCGTTCGTGTCGAGCACGACCCGCGGCGGTCGCATCATGGACGGCGCGGTGGCTTCTTCTTTGGGTATTCGGGCAGCGGTTCGGCGGCGACGGCGTGCGCCGGGGCGGAACGCGCCCAACGAACGGCTTGCGCAACGTCGGCCTCGCCGATCCCGAGCGCTGCCAACTTGACGCGCACGGCGTCGCCGCGATGGATGCGCACGGGGGTCAGCACGATCTGTCCGTCGCGCACTTCCACGTCGAAGTACCCCGTCGCCCCGACCGCCTCCACCGCGCGCTTGGGTAGCGTGAGCTGATTCTTCGAAGTCAGCTTGGCAAGCATTCCTTGTTTCGACGAATACCAGGATTCCTTACTGTAGCACGAGTTACAGCGAATGGCGAACCCCAAACCCCGTTTGCCGCGGCCGGCCGTTCAAGAGGAACGCATGGTGCCCATAAGGAAACCGACGATGAACAAGACGATCTGGCAAGCGCTGGCGGCGGCGCTGGTCGCGGCCGGCCTGTCCGCCGGGGCTGCCGCCCAGCCCGCGTATCGGTCCTACGCGCCGCCTTACGTGAAAAGCAACCTGGTGCAGGTCGACGTGTACGACCGCGTCGACGGCGCCGCGCTGCCGGTCTTCGACAAGGACGGGCGCCACTACATCGTCGGGGTGCCCGGGCACGAGTACGCGGTGCGCATCCGCAACACGACCGGCGGGCGCGTCCTCGTGGTGACGAGTGTCGACGGGGTGAACGTGATATCGGGCGACACCGCCTCACCCGCGCAATCGGGGTACGTGCTCGACCCGTGGGGCTCGGTGGAGGTGAGCGGCTGGCGCAAGAGCATGGCGCGCATCGCGGCGTTCTACTTCACCGACCTGGGCGATTCGTACGCCGCGCGCACCGGCCGCCCCCAGAACGTGGGAGTGATCGGCGTCGCGGTGTTCCAGGAGCGGCAGCGCGTGGCCTATCCACGTTACGACTATCGGGGCCGTCTCGCGCAAAGGGACTCGGCCGACGGCGAGTCGAGCGCCAGGCGCGCGGAAGCGGCTGCCGGCGCCGCACCGGCGCCCCCGGCCTCGCAGCCAATGGAACAGTCGGCGCCGCCCGCCGACGAGTTGAAGTCATTGGGCAAGCTCGGCACCGGCCACGGCCGCGGCGAGGACTCGCGCGCGACGCTGACCACCTTCGAGCGCGCGACGAGCTACCCGGCGGAAACGGTGGCGATCCAGTACGACCGGCGCGAGAACCTGCTCGCGATGGGCGTGATCCCGCAATCCACGCCGTACTTCGCGCGCCGCGAGCCGAACCCGTTCCCGGCAGGCGTGCGCTTCACGCCAGACCCAAGGTAGGGATGTCATGGTGGTCAGGCGCGCTCGGCGTTGTCTCGCGCCGCGCGCGCTTGCATACTTTCCGGGCCATGACCGGCCCGAACCCATTGCCCGGCTCCGACGAGGCGCTGATGCTTGCCTACGGCGCGGGCGCCGCGGGCGCCTTCGACACGCTGTACGCGCGGCACAAGGGTGGGGTCTATCGCTACCTCCTGCGCCATTTGCGCAACGATGGCCTCGCCGACGAGCTGTTCCAGGATGTGTGGATGAACGCGATCCGTGTGCGTGCCAGCTACCAGCCGACGGCCAAGTTCACGACCTGGATCTACACGCTCGCCCATAATCGCCTGGTCGACCACTGGCGCGCGACCGGCCAGGCGAAGCTCGCGTCGATCGACGACGACAACGAGGGCGAGACCCGCGAGCTCG
>JADLEZ010000414.1 GCA_020845855.1 Burkholderiales bacterium | reverse complement strand
GCGGCCGGTCTTCAACTGGCCGTCGACCTGCACCCGGACGCGGCCGCGCAGACGGTTCAGCACCAGGGTTTGCTGGGCCTCGGCGAGGCCGAGCTCCCAGGGCGTTCCGGCGTGCATGATCGACGAGACTGGCGAGGCGCCGGTGCCGCCGTCGTGGCCGGCGATGGTCACGTGATCCGACTTCGCCTTGGCCACCCCCGCCGCGACGGTCCCCACACCCACCTCCGACACGAGCTTGACCGAAATCGACGCCTTCGGGTTCGCGTTCTTCAGATCGTGGATCAATTGCGCGAGATCCTCGATCGAGTAGATGTCGTGATGCGGCGGCGGCGAAATGAGGCCCACGCCGGGCACCGAGAAGCGCAGCTTGGCGATGTACTCCGACACCTTGTGGCCGGGCAGCTGGCCGCCCTCGCCGGGCTTGGCGCCCTGCGCCATCTTGATCTGGATCTGGTCGGCGGAAGACAGGTACTCGGCGGTGACGCCGAAGCGGCCCGAGGCCACCTGCTTGATCTTGCTGCGCAGGCTGTCGCCGGCGGCGAGCGGCACATCCGCCTCCACGCGCT
Source organism: Burkholderiales bacterium (assembly GCA_020845855.1). Classification (GTDB taxonomy): domain Bacteria; phylum Pseudomonadota; class Gammaproteobacteria; order Burkholderiales; family Casimicrobiaceae; genus VBCG01. The sequence continues at coordinate 5,562 of JADLEZ010000414.1, read as the reverse complement.
GCGCGCCGAGCACGCTCGCGAGCGTGTCGCCCGCGCCGACCGGGCTTTTCCCCGTGCGCAGTTCCGCGCGGTAGCGCGCCTCGTCCTCGCCGCCTTCACCCGTGTTCGACTTGCCGCCGATGCGGTTCATCGCCACCGCGAGCGTGGTGTGCGCCTCGGTGGAGATCGAGCCCAGGCTCATGGCGCCGGTGGCGAACCGGCGCACGATCGACGCCGCCGGCTCGACCAACTCGATCGGCACCGGAATGCGCTCGTTCGCCTTGAACTCGAACATGCCGCGGAACGTCTTCAACTCGCGTCCCTGGTCGTTGATGAGCGCGGCGAAATCGCGATAGGTCGCGTGGCTCCCCGCGCGCGTGGCGTGCTGCAGCTTGGCGATCGACTCCGGCGTCCACAGGTGCGCCTCGCCGCGCACGCGGTACATGTACTCGCCGCCGGCGTCGAGCATGGTGGTCAGCGTCGGGTCGTCGCCGAACGCCTGCGCGTGCAGGCGCGCCGCCTCCTCCGCCACCTCGAACACGCCGATGCCCCCGACGTTGCTCGCGGTGCCGGTGAAGTACTTGTCGACGAACACCTTCGCAAGGCCGACGGCCTCGAAGATCTGCGCGCCGCAATAGGACTGGTAGGTCGAGATGCCCATCTTGGACATCACCTTGTTGAGCCCCTTGCAGATCGCCTTGATGAAGCGCTTGTGCGACTCCTTGCAATCGACACCGGGCACGTTTTGCGCGAGCTGCGCAAGCGTCTCCAGCGCGAGGTACGGGTGGATCGCTTCCGCGCCGTAACCCGCGAGGAGCGCGAAGTCGTGCACCTCGCGCGCCGAGCCCGTCTCCACCACGAGGCCGGTCGACGTGCGCAGGCCCTCCTTCACGAGATGCTCGTGTACCGCCGCGGTCGCCAGCAGCGCCGGAATCGGCAGCGTCGAAGGCGACACCCCGCGGTCGGACAGGATCAGGATGTTGTAGCCTTGCCGGATCGCGTCCTCGGCGTGCGCGGCGAGGCTCGCGAGCGCCGCTTCCATGCCGTTCGCCCCCCATGCGGCCGGATAGCAGATGTCGAGCTCGATCGACTTGAACGCGCCGCCCGAGAACAGATCCACGTGCCGGATCTTCTCCATGTTGTCCGGCGTGAGGACCGGCTGCGAAGCTTCCAGCCGCATCGGCGGCTCCGCGTCCTCGATGCCGAGCAGGTTCGGCCGCGGCCCGATGAACGAGACGAGCGACATCACGAGCTCCTCGCGGATCGGGTCGATCGGCGGGTTGGTCACCTGCGCGAAGAGCTGCTTGAAGTAGCTGTAGAAGACCTTGGGCCGGTTCGACAACACCGGCAGCGCCGCGTCGTCGCCCATCGAGCCCAGGGCTTCCTCGCCGGTTTCGAGCATGGGCGTGAGCAGGATCTTCACGTCCTCCTGCGTGTACCCGAACGCCTGCTGGCGGTCGAGCAACGGCACCTCCGACGGCCCGGAGGGCGCGGGCTCGGGCATGTCCTCGAGGCGCAGCCGGCACCGGCCGATCCATTCGCGGTACGGCTTGCCGGTGGCGAGCGTGCGCTTGAGCTCGTCGTCGTCGACGATGCGCCCAAGCTCGGTGTCCACCAGCAGCATCTTGCCCGGCTGCAGGCGCCACTTCTTGACGATCTTGCTCTCCGGTATGTCGAGCACGCCGACTTCCGAAGCCATCACGACGTAATCGTCGTCGGTGACGACGAAGCGCGCCGGGCGCAGTCCGTTGCGGTCGAGTGTCGCGCCGATCTGGCGGCCGTTGGTGAACGCCATCGCCGCCGGGCCGTCCCACGGCTCCATCAGCGCGGCGTGATACTCGTAGAACGCGCGCCGGTCCTCGTCCATCAGCGGATTGCCTGCCCACGCTTCCGGAATCATCATCATCATGGCGTGCGCCAGCGGGTAGCCGCCCATGACGAGAAGCTCGAGGGCGTTGTCGAACGAGGCCGAGTCGGACTGGCCGTCGTAGATCAGCGGCCACAGCTTGGGCAAGTCGTCGCCCAGCACCTTCGACGCGATGGCGCCCTCGCGCGCGCGGATCCAGTTGAAGTTGCCGCGCAGCGTGTTGATCTCGCCGTTGTGGCAGATGAAGCGGAACGGGTGCGCCAAGTCCCACGTCGGGAACGTGTTGGTCGAGAAGCGCTGGTGCACCATCGCGAGCGCGGTGACCATCGACTCGTCCGACAGGTCCTGGTAGAAGGTTCCGACCTGGTGCGCGAGCAGCATGCCCTTGTAGCAGAGCGTGCGCGTCGACATCGACGGCACGTAGAACTCCTTGCCGTGGCGCAGCGCGAGCGACTGGATGGCGTGGCCGGCGCGCTTGCGGATCACGTAGAGCTTGCGCTCCAGCGCGTCCTGGTCCATGTCGCGGTGGCCGCGCGCGATGAACACCTGGCGGATGACCGGCTCGACTTCCTTGGTGCGCAGGGACAGCCCCACGTTGTCGGTCGGCACGTCGCGCCAGCCGAGGAGGACCTGGCCCTCGGCTGCGATCGCCCGTTCGATCTCCTGCTCGCAGGCCATGCGCGAGGCGGGCTCACGCGGCAGGAACACCATGCCGGCCCCGTACTGACCCACTGCGGGGAGCGTGATCCCCAGCCTGCCGCAGGCGCGGCGCAGGAAGGCGTCGGGAAGCTGGATCAGGATCCCCGCGCCGTCGCCTTGCAACGGGTCCGCGCCGGTGGCGCCGCGATGCGACAGGTTTTCGAGGATCTCGAGGGCTTGGCGGATGATGGCGTGATTCTTGCGACCCTTGATGTGGGCAATGAAGCCCAGGCCGCAGGCGTCATGCTCGTTGGCCGGGTCGTACAGGCCCTGGCGTTCCGGCGGCCATGGCGAAGACCCTTGGTCCGTTTGCACGATCTGCACGTTGTCCTCGATCGAAGGGGCCCGCCGTGGGCGGGCATGGTGCATTTTCGCACTGAAAGGCGGTCATGGCACCTGCGATGCTGCATTGCGACAATGAAGGCGCCCAAAGTGCCGCCCCGCGCGCAACAGAAGCCGCCCGGCGGCAGTTGCTTGCCGAGGGAAAGACTTGCATCCGGCATGCGGTTCGGCTTTAATCTGAACAAAATGCCCTAGATGCTTGTTGCAGCGTTCAAAACAGCATCTATACAACGTCGGTTTTAGGACAACATCATCAGGATCGGGACCATGAGAAAAGAGCATTGGTTGGCGTGGCTGCGCTCGGCGTGCGCATTTCTGGGCATTGCCGGGATCATGGTCTTGGCCGGCTGCGGCGGGGGTAGCGGCGCTCCCAACAATCCGTACACCCCACCGCCGCCGCCGATCCCCAGGCTCGAGGTCGTTCCCGGTGCAGCGACGATCTACCCGGGCGAACCCTACGTCCTGACCGTGGTCGGCGGTGTGCCGCCTTACCGTGCCTTCTCGACCAACCAGGCGGTGCTGCCGGTGTCGCTGAACGTGTCCGGCAGCTCCATTGTCCTGGTTGCCAATCAGGTCGGCGAGGCGACCTCGATCTTTGTAGGCGTCCAGGACTCCGTAGGCACGTTCGCTTTCAAGGACTCGGTCGTCACGGTCCAACCCGCACCCCTGCTGTCGAGTCAGATCACCATCCAGGGCAACGCGAACCCGAACTGCCTCAGCACCAGCAACACGATCTGCTCCGGTGGGACCGGCACCGCGCAGGTCACGCTGACGGCCGGCACCGGCGCCGCCCTTTCCGGGCGCCAAGTCCGCTGGGACGTGGTCCAGGGCAACTTCTCGCTCGTGTCGACCAACCCGGCGCAACCGATGGTTTCGACGCTGACCTCGACGAGCGACAACTCCGGCAACGCCAGGGTCATCCTGTCCGTGCCCCCGAACACGCCCACCCAGACGGGACTGCTGCGCGCCACCGACGTCACGACCGGAAACAGCGTCACCGGGTCGTTCGTCGTCCAGCAGGTGACCGTCAATGGCGACGTCCTGGCGGTACTGCCGCTTGGCAACACCAACATCACGGGCCCGGACAAGAGCACCTGCTCGTCGGGCGTTACGCTCAACTACTTCATTTTCGGCGGCACGCCGCCCTACGCCGTTCAATTGGGCTTCCCGCAAGCGCTCACGCTCGCGGGCGTGCCGGTCACCGCCAACGGTGGGTCGTTCACGGTGACCACCAACGGCACCTGCTTCATCAATGCCACCTTCGTGATCCGCGACTCGGTCGGCAACGTGATTCCCACGGGCAGCTATCCGACCATCACGAATGAGGTCGGCACCGGTACGCCACCCGTGGCTCCGACCGTGCTCGTGGTAACTCCCGGGGCAATCGCCAAGAACAACTGCGTGCCGGCCAACACGTTCCAGTTCATCGGCACGGGCGGCACCGAGCCGTATTCGGCCGTGGTCACCTCGAGCACGAGCTCGACGACGCCGACGCTCAGCCCGCAGACGGGCGTAGGCCAGGGGCAGGCGGTCACGGTGAGCAACCTCACGTCGCCGTCGAGCGTCACCATCACGCTGTTCGACAACTCGAGCCCGCGCCAGTCCGGGACGGTGACGATCGACTGTTCCGGCGGGCCGTCGCCACCGACGACGCCGCAGTTGATTGTCTCCCCGTCGAACTACAACTACTCGGTGCCACCGCCCGCGGGTGCGGGAACGTGCGTCAACCAGATCGCCAACTTCGTGGTGACGGGTGGCACAGCTCCCTATACGGTGTTCTTCGCGGCGCCGCGGCCCGGTGCCACCATCGCGCCTGGTATCGTCAATGCGGCTGGCCAGGGTTTTCAGGTTACTGGGCTGACGGATGGAGTGTTGACGACCAACATCACGGTTCAGGACGCATCCGTTCCGCCGGTGCAGGTTATCGCGACGATCACTTGCCCGGTGGTGCCGCCGCCGCCTACTCTGGTTGTCTCGCCGGGTACCTACACGCGTGTTGGCGCAACAGAATGCGCGCTGCCGTCCACGTTCACTATCGGGAGCAATGGCGCACTTCCGCCGCCGACTCCGCCATTTACCGTGTTCTTCTCGACACCGGGGACACCCGGCACGATCGCGCCGACATCGGTGGCGGCTCTGGGAGGCACATTCACCGTTACCGTGCCCGACGCTCCAATACCCAGGACCGTTCAGATCACGGTGCAGGACTCGGGTGCAATACCGCAGTTCCAGAACGTGTTTGTCGACTGCCGCCCGTAACCGGCAGGCGCATCAGCGAAACGGCGGCTCTCGGGCCGCCGTTTCTCCTTGGTCGATCGCTTACGGCAACACCGCGCGCAGCACGTCCTCCGGTACATCCTCGCGGATGCCTGCCCGGCCGAGCGCGTCCAGCAGGATGAAGCGAATCGCGCCCGCGCTCCCCTTCTTGTCGCGCGCCATGAGCGCCACTGTCGATGCCGAGTCCGTCGGAAAGTTGTATCCTTCCCAGATGCAGCCGCAAAAAGTCCGCTACGTCGTCTACGAACAGGATGGCGCCTTTCTGGCGCAATGCCTCGACGTGGACGTGGCAAGCGAGGGCGACACGGAAGAAGAAGCCGTGGCCAACCTGAAGGAAGCTCTCGAGCTTTACTTCGACGCGACAGCACCGGAAATGACGCCTTCCCGAGCTCTGCGCT
>JADLEZ010000413.1 GCA_020845855.1 Burkholderiales bacterium | reverse complement strand
GCACGACGTTTACGGCCGTGGTCGACGGCGTGCGAGGCGAGCTCTTGTCGCGCTACCTCGCCGACGGCGGGCTGCCGCTTTCCGAGGTGTCCGCGCTGCTCGGATTCTCCGACCCGAGTGTGTTCTCACGCTGGCACCGCCACCGCTTCGGCGTCGCCGCACGCAACCGGGTGAAGACGCGCGCGAGTCGGCTGGCATTCAGGCGCTAATTCAGTAGCGTTTCGTGGAAATTGTGTCATTCCGAGCGCAGCGAGGAATCTTGCTTCTCGCAAGTGCCTGATGTGATTGAACAGCAGATCCCTCGCGCTGCTCGGGATGAAGACCATGACCACGAAACACCTCGATCCGATCCCGCCCGGTGAAATCCTTCGCGAGGACTTCATGAAGCCGCTCGGCATCAGCATCAACGCACTCGCGCGTGACATTGATGTGCCGGCGAATCGCATCAGTGAAATCGTCAATGGCCGGCGAGCGGTCACCGCGGATACGGCACTGAGACTGGGAAAGTACTTCGGCGTTTCACCTGAGGTATGGCTCGGGCTGCAGTTGGACTACGAGCTCAGGGTGGCAAGAAGAGACGTCTGGCCGAAGTCCGAGCCGCGGGTCCGCAAGCGCGTGGCGGCCTGACGAAACCAGTCGCGCCGGGAGGGCGGGCTTCAGCCCGCCGGGATACCACGCGCCGGTGTCTTCGCGGCGGACTGAAGTCCGCCCTACCGCAAACCGGATCCATACGTCGCGGCTCGTGCGCCGCACGGTGGAGCTACTTGGCGACCATACTATCCAGGTCTAGGCATGCGGCGTGTCACCGACGATCCCGGCCCGCTCCATCTTGCGGTGGCACGGCGGGTAATCCATCACCGCGTAGTGCTGGGTGGAGCGGTTGTCCCAGAACGCCATGCTATTGGGCTTCCAGCGGAAGCGCACCTGGAATTCCGGAACGAACGCCTGGCTGATGAGGTAGTTCAGGAGCTGGCTCGCCCCCGGGCTGTAGTCCTGCCCGAAGCGCACGTTCTCGGCGGTGTGATAGTTCGTGAAATGCGTGGTGAACGCATTGACGAACAGCACCTTTTCGCCGGTCTCCGGGTGCGTGCGCACGACCGGATGCTCGGCGTCCGGAAATTGCGCCTTGAGCGCGTGGCGCTTTTCCATCGGCATCGCCGCGCCGAAGGACGCCTCGATGCTGTGGCGCGCGCGCAGGCTCGCGATCTTCGCCTTCACGTCCTCGGGCAGCCGCGCGTAGGCCTCGACCATGTTGACCCACATGGTATCGCCGCCGACGGGCGGGCACTCGACACAGCGCAGCACGCAGCCGAACGGCGGCTTCTCGCGCCAGGTCGCGTCGGTGTGCCACGAGTTCTCGTAGCGGTCGTTCGGCATGTCCGGTGACTTGTAGATGCGCACGAGCCCCGGGTTGTCGGGGTCGCTGCCCGCGACCGGATGGTCCTCGAGGTCGCCGAAATGGCGGGCGAAGGCGACGTGCTCGGCGCGCGTGATGTCCTGGTCGCGGAAGAAGAGCACCCGGTGCTTCAACAGCAGCGCGCGGATCTCGGCGACGAGACCGGCGTCGCGCGAGGCGACCCCCAAGTTCACGTTGGAAAGCTCCGCGCCGATGGCGCAGGTGAGCGGATCGACCTTGATCGAACCGCGGTTGGCAATGGTTGCCGGTGCGTTGGGGGCGGTGGCGGTGGTCATGCGAAGTTCCTCCTTGTCAAAAGCAGATTCCTCGTGCCTCGGAATGACACCCGGAAGTTCGGTGATCGAATTCAGCAGGGCCGGTCGCCGATGATCCCGGCGCGCTCGAGGTTGCGCGCCGCCGGCCAGAAGTCCTGGACGGCGTAGTGCTGGGTCGAGCGGTTGTCCCAGATCGCGACACTGTTCTTGCGCCAGCGGAAGCGCACCTGGTACTCGGGAACGGACGCCTGGCCGATCAGATAGTTCAGCAGATGGCTCGCGCCCGGGCTGTAATCCTGCCCGAAGCGCACGTTCTCGGCGGTGTGAAAGTTCGTGAAGTGCGTGGTGAACGAATTGACGAACAGGACCTTCTCGCCGGTCTCCGGATGCGTGCGCACGACCGGGTGCTCCGCGTCCGGGTATTGCGCGTGCAGCGCGAGCCGCTTCTCCATCGGCATGGCAGCGCCGAAGGACGCCTCGATGCTGTGGCGCGCGCGCAGGTTCGCGATCCTGGCCTTCACCTCCTCCGGCAGCCGCCGGTGGGCCTCGACCATGTTCGCCCAGATCATGTCGCCGCCCACCGGCGGGCATTCCGTGCAGCGGAGCACCGCGCCGAACTGCGGGCGTTCGCGCCACGTGGCGTCGCAGTGCCAGGCGTTTTCGTATTGCTCGTTGCGCGAGTCGGGCCCCTTGTAAATGCGCACGAGGCCCGGGTGATCGGGATCGCTGCCGACCACCGGATGGTCCTCGAGCTCGCCGAAGCGGCGCGCGAAAGCGACGTGCTCCGCGCGGGTCATCTCCTGGTCGCGCAGGAACAGCACCTTGTGCTCGAGCAGCAGCTTCCTCACCTCGCCGAACAGGGCATCGCTTCGCGACGCCTCCCCCAGGTCCACGCCCGAGAGCTCGGCGCCGATCGTGCAGGTCATCGGCTCGACCTTGATAATGCTCATGGCGCTTTCCTTAGATGACGAAGATCGACGACCCGGTCGTCTTGCGCGACTCGAGGTCGCGGTGGGCTTGTGCGGCGTCCTGCAAGCGGTAGCGCTGGTTGATCTCGATCCTGATGCGGCCCGCCGCGACGTGTCCGAAAACTTCCGCGGCGAGTGCGTTCTTCTCCGCGGGGTCGGCGATGTAGTCGGCCAGTGCAGGGCGCGTCACGTACACCGAGCCCTTGACGGCGAGCTGGGTCGCGTCGATCGGCGGCACCGGTCCCGACGCCGTGCCCACGCACACCAGGAGCCCGCGCCGCTTCAGCGAATCGAGCGAGCCGGCGAAGGTATCCTTGCCGACGCTGTCGTAAACCACTGTCGCACCGACGCCGTTGGTGATCTCGCGCACGCGCTTCGCGACGTCCTCGCGGCCGTACAGGATGACGTGATCGCAGCCGTGGGCGCGCGCCACTTCCGCCTTTGCCTCCGACGAGACGGTGCCGATCACGGTGTGGCTCAATAGCTTCGCCCACTGCGAGACGATGAGGCCCACGCCGCCGGCGGCCGCGTGCAGCAGGATCGTGTCGCCTTCGCGCAACGGCCAGATGCGGCGCAGGAGATAGGCCGAGGTCAGGCCGCGCATGGTCATCGCCGCCGCCGTCTCGCACGAGATTCCGGCAGGCAGCTTGATGAGCGGCGCCGCGGGAATGAGCCGCTCCGTGCTGTACGCGCCCAGCGTGTTCACGAATCCCGTGTAGGTCACGCGATCGCTGGGTGCGACGTGGGTCACGCCCTCGCCGACCGCCTCCACCACCCCGGCCGCCTCGACCCCCATGCCGGCGGGCAGTGGGACCGGGTAGACGCCGGTGCGGAAATAGGTGTCGGCGAAGTTGAGGCCGACCGCCACGTGGCGAAGCCGCACCTGCCCGGGACCGGGGTTGCCGACCTCGACGTCCTCGAGACGCAATACGTCGGGGCCGCCCGGCTGGTGGAAACGCACTGCCTTTGCCATCGTCGTGTCCTTGTAGGTTCCGTTCGTGGCGGCGTCAGGCCGCCACCTTGCGCAGGAAGCCCTGCTGCCGGCCCTTGGCGTTCGGGGCGAAGCCGTTGGCGGCCAGCGTCTCTTCCACCGTGTCGTAGAACACGCCGATCTTCAGGATCTCGCGCGCTTCCTTGCCGGTGGCGATCTCGCGGCCGAACTCGCGCGAGATGCGCACGAGCTGCTCGATCTGCTGCACCGTGGTCATCCGGCCGGTGCGCGTCTGGTTCCAGACGTTGTCCTCGATGCCGCAGCGCACGTGCAGGCCCATCGCGATGCCCATCATGTTGATCGGCAGCACGTTGAGCATGGTGCTTTCCACCGTCAGCATGGTCCCGTCGGGAATCGCGCGCAGGAAGTTCGCGAGGCTGTAGATCGTCGGCTGGTCCATGCCGCCGCCGATCGCGACCCAGTTGCACACCAGCGGTCCCTTGTACACGCCGCGGCGGATCAGCCGCTCGACCGACTCGTAGCTGTTGATGTTGTAGAACTGGAACGCGCTCTGGATGCCGGCCGCGCTCAGGCGGCGGATGTGCTCCTCGATGAAGCCGGGACCGGAGGGAACGATCATCTCGCGGTAGGCCTCGTAGGTTTCCTTGGCCATCGACGTGCCGGCGAGATCGCGAACGTCCATTTGCTCGACGACGTTCATCTGCGTCGTGTTGACGGTGACGGTGACCTGGTCGGGCTTGGGGTCGAGCTCGGCGAGCATGTGGCGCGTGTCGTCGTGCAGCCACTTCGCGGCGTCGCCCTCTTCCGGGGGCGCGAAGGAGATCGAACCGCCGACCTGGATCACCATGTCCGGCACCGCCATGCGCACACCCGCGATCAGCTCGTTGAACTTGGACAGGCGCTTGCTGCCCTTGCCGTCGGCCTCGCGCACGTGCAGATGCAGCACGGTGGCGCCGGCGTTGTAGCAGTCGACCGCCTTCTGCACCTGCGCTTCCATGGTGACGGCAATGTCCTCCGGAAAGTCCGAGGGGAACCATTCCGGGCCGTAGGGTGCGGCGGTGATGACGAGTTTGTCCTGGTTCTCGGGGAACAGGGAGCCGTCGAGGAAGTTCATGATCGTCCTTTGTCGGGGTTGGAGGTGACGTCGTTTTCGGCGCGGGCATCGAGCTCGGCCAGGAGAATCGGCGCGGCCACGCACATGCTGTGCAGGCCCTGCATGCACGCGAGCTGCAGCACCGCGGTGATTTCGTCCTTGGTCGCCCCGGCCGCGAGCGCGCGCTGGATGTGGCGGCGCACGCCGGGGGCGTAGAGGTGGGTGCAGGAGGCGTCGAGCGCGATGCCGATCAACTCGACCGTCTTCTGGTCGAGCGTGCCGGCGGCGGCGGGCGCGATGGCGAGCGCGATTGCCTTCTCGGTCCACGCCGGATCGAGGCGCGCGAACGGCTCCCAGTCCGGATTCCAGTTGCCGCTGGCGGTCCGGCGCGTGCGCGCCGGCGGCGGGTCGGCCGGAAGGGCGGAGTCGAGGTTCCAGCGCTTGCTCATCATGCGGGTTGGGGCGCGAGTGCGGCGGTGGCGCCGGCGCTTTCGCCCTCGGCCTGGCGAAGGTCGCGGATGTAGGTGCGCGCGGCAAGCGTGAACAGTCCGGCCGCGAGCAGGCAAAAGGTGGGCACGACGGTGAGCGCGAAGGCGAGCCCGTAGCGGTCCGACAGGAGCCCGGTGAGAAGCGGCCCGCCGGCCAACCCGAACAGGTTCTGCACCAGCGACAGGACCGAGGCGGCGGTGGCGCGCACGCTGGGGTGGACGACGTCGATCACCACGGCGGCGATCGGCCCCACGTTGACGGCCATCATGAAGCCGCCCGCGAGGATCAGCGCGAACTG
>JADLEZ010000412.1 GCA_020845855.1 Burkholderiales bacterium | reverse complement strand
GGCTTCATCTACACCTCGTTGCTCGGCTACTTCGGTGCGACCGCGGCGGCAGGGCGCGCGCTCGGCCTTACGCCGGATGAAATGGTCAACGCCTTCGGGATCGTCTACAGCTCGGTGGCCGGCAACCACCAGGTCACCCGTGACGCATCACTCATGAAACGGCTGCAGCCCGGACTCGCCGCGCAGGCAGCCGTGGTGGCGGTACAGCTCGCCAAGCTGGGTATCCGCGGCGTGCAGAACGTGTTCGAGGGCGCGGACGGCTTCTTCCGGGTGTACTTGCAGAATCGGGTCGATCCCGAGGTCCTGCGCAAAGACCTGGGGAAGCGCTTCGAGCTCCTGAACCTGAGCTACAAGCCGTACCCCTGCTGCCGCGACACGCATGCGGCCGTGGACGCGATCGCGCTCGCGCGCGCCAAAGTCTCGCGTCCGGCGAGCGATATCAAGTCGATTCGGGTGGGCGTCACCGGACCCGGCTACCAGATGGTCTGTGTCCCGGAGGCGGTACGTCTCGCGCCCAAGACGATCGTCGAGGCCCAGTTCAGCATTCCGTACACGGTCGCGGCGGCTTGGATCGACGGGCGGTTGCGCATGAAGCATTTCACGGATGAGGGGCTGCAGCGCGCCGACATCCTCGACCTCGCCAAGCGGGTGCAGCCGTACGTCGACGAGGAGATCGACCGCGACTGGAGCCGCTTCGTGACCCCGGCGCGGGTCATCGTGGAGTTCAAGGACGGGCTGACCGTGGAGACGCGGGTGGACTATCCCAAGGGCCACCCCAAGAACGCGATGACCGACGAGGAGTTCGCGGCCAAGACCCGGGACTGTGCGACGTTCGCGATCAGACCCCTGCCGGAAGACACGGCGGAGCGGCTGCTCGCAACGGTACGCGAGCTCGATTCGGTGGCCGATATCGCCGAGCTCGTGCGCATCGTGGCGTAAGCCGCGCCGTACGCGATGAAGCTGCCCACACCCGATCGAGCGCAGGACGGCGTATACCACGTGTACGCGTTGTGCTTCGCCCGCGTGCCCGAGCGCCGCGTGTACGACAACTTCATCCGGCGCGACATGCACGACGGGCCGATGCCGCTCGACTTCTTCGTCTGGATCGTCCGCAACGCGCAGCGCACGATCCTGGTCGACACCGGCTTCGGCAAGCGCGCCGTCGCGCAGCGGGGACGGCCGCTCGACGTCGATCCGGTCGATGCGTTGGCGCGTCTGGGCATCGACCCCGACGCCCTCGAGGACATCGTCCTCACCCACCTGCACTTCGACCACGCGGGCAACATCGAGCGGTTCGCCAAGGCCCGCTTCCATCTGCAGGACGCGGAAGCCGGATACGCGACGGGACGCTGCATGTGCGAGGCCGCGTTGCGTTATCCGTACGACGTCGAGGACGTCGTGACCTTCGTGCGCCACACGTATGCCGAGAGGATCCACTTTCACGACGGCGACGCTGCACCGTGGCCGGGCGTCTCGCTGCACGCGGTGCCGGGCCACACGCTCGGCATGCAGGCGGTGCGCGTGGTGACACCGCGCGGACCGATCGTGCTCGCCTCCGATGCGAGCCACTTCTACGCGAACGTGCTGCGGCGGGCCCCTTTCGTGGTTACGGTCGACGCGCGGGCGACGCTGCGCTCGTACGACAGGCTCCTGGAGCTCGCGGGCTCGATCGAGAACCTCGTACCCGGGCACGACCCCCTGGTGCGCGCGGTGTACCCGAGCGCGCAGTTCGATGGCATCGAGCTCACGCTGCTGCACGAAGCACCCGATGCCGCGGCCATTGCCGAGCGGTCACGACTTCGATGAGCGAGGGGCGCACAATGCGACTGCAGGGAAAAGTAGCGATCATCACTGGCGGTGGTGCCGGCATCGGCCGCGCCTGCGTCGAGCTCTTCGCCAGGGAGGGGGCGCGAGTCGTGATCGCGGAACTCGATGCTGCGAACGGGCAGGCAACGCGCGATGCGGTCAGCGCGAAGGGCGGTGACTGCATCTTCGTGGCTACCGATGTGAGCGAACCCGAGAGCGTCAAGGCGGTCGTGGACGCCGCCGTGGAGCGCTACGGTCGCCTGGACATCCTCTACAACAACGCAGGTGGGTCGACGCTTTCGGACGGGCCGGTGACCAAGGCGCCGTTCGAGGAGTTCTGGCGCAAGATGAAGGTCGATCTCTTCGGCACCTGGCTCGGGTGCCACTACGCGATTCCGCGCATGATCGAAGGTGGCGGCGGGTCGATCGTCAACGCGAGCTCCATCTACGGGCTGACGGGGACGCCGAACCGCGATGCCTATACGGCCGCCAAGGGCGCGATCACCGCGCTCACCCGCTCGATGGCGGTGGAGTACGCCAGGGACAACATCCGTGTCAACGCAGTGGCGGCGGCGGGCACGACGACCGAACGGGTTCTGGCGCGCATCAAGGAGAACGCGATTTCGCAAAAGGTGCGCGACGCGCACCTGCTGGGTTTTGTCGACCCGACGGATGTCGCCCACGCCGTGCTCTACCTCGCGTCCGACGAATCCCGTACGACCACCGGCCACATCCTGGCCGTGGACAGCGGCTACACGAGCGGCCGTGGCTGACGCTGCGACCAGCCGGCCGCGCGAGATCACGCGCGAGATTGCTGCCTACGCGGCGAACACGCGATTCGAGGCGCTTCCCGACAACGTGAGGGCAGAGGGCGCACGCGCGTTCCTGAACTGGATGGGTTGCGCCCTTGGCGGCTGTCGTGACCCGGCGGTGCAGATCGCCGTCGAGACGGTGGCGGAGGCCGGCAGCAGTCCGCAGGCATCGCTGATCGGGCACGGACGGAAGGCGGATGTAGCAAGCGCGGCATTCGTGAACTGCCTGAGCTCCACGGTTCTGTCGTTCGACGACACCCACCTTGCCACCGTGACGCATCCTACCGGACCGGTGGCCGCGTCGATTTTCGCGCTCGCCGAGAAGCACGACGTCTCGGGCGAGGACTTCGTCACCGCGCTCGCGCTGGGCATCGAGATCGAGTGCCGGATGAGCAACGTGCTGCTGTTGCCGCCGGCTCGCGCCCAGGTCGGCTGGTTCGTCACCGGCATCACGGGTCCGATCGGCGCCGCGGTGGCGCTCGGGCGTCTGCTCCGGCTCGACGAGACGAAAATGCGGGCCGCGATCGGCCTTGCGGCCGCGCAAGCTTCCGGTTTTCGCGGCACCCACGGCGCGATGTCGGCATTCCTGGTGCCGGCGCACGCGGCGCGCTGCGGTGTGTCCGGGGCGCTGCTCGCCGCGAAGGGCATCACGTGCCCGGACAACGTGCTGGAAGGGCCCAAGGGGTTCGTCGACGTCTTCGGCACGGGCGGCGACCTGAATCGCGCCGTCGACGGCCTCGGCGATCACTTCGAGCTGTTCGCGAACGCCTACAAGCCCTATCCGTCCGGCATCGTCGTGCAGGCGGCCATCGATGCCTGCCTCGACATTGCGCAGAAGCTTCCGCCCGAGGCAGCGTTCAAGACCGTAGCGCTCACGGTCCATCCGATGGCACTGGAGCTGTGCTACCGGCGCGATCCCGCGAACCCTGTCGAAGCCCAGATCAGCCTGTTTCACTGGGCGGCCGCATGCCTGATCGAGCGCTCGGCCGGGCTTGCCCAGCTTTCCCAAGGGTGCATCGACGGCCAGGAGATCGCGGCGTTGCGCGCCCTGATCACCGCCAATGCGGATCACGCACTCGGCCGTGACGAAGCGATCGCGGAGGTGAAGTTAGCGGACGGCAAGGTGCTGCGGTCCCACGTTCCGCATGCACG
>JADLEZ010000411.1 GCA_020845855.1 Burkholderiales bacterium | reverse complement strand
TGGTGGTGGACAACCGCCCCGGTGCCGGCGGCAGCGTCGGCGCGGGCATCGTCGCGAAGGCGACGCCCGACGGCTACACGCTGCTCGTGTGCGGCATCAACACGCACGCCGTGAGCCCCGCCCTCTACCGCAAGCTCGGTTACGACCCGCTCCGCGACTTCGTCCACGTGTCGCTCGTCTACACCGTGCCGAACGTGCTCGTGGTGAACCCCGGTCTGCCGGTGAAAACGGTGCAGGAGTTCCTCGCGCACGCGCGCCAGAACCCCGGCAAGGTGATGTATGCGTCGTCGGGCGTGGGCGCCTCGCCGCACCTGTCGATGGAATGGCTGCGCTCGCTCACCGGGATCGACGTCGTGCACGTGCCCTACAAGGGCGGCGGGCCCGCCGCGACCGACCTCATCGGCGGTCACGTGCACGTGATGTTCAGCAACCTGCCCACCCAGATCGGCAACATCCGCGCCGGACGCGTGCGCGTGCTCGCCGTCACGTCCGCCAGGCGCAGCCAGCATCTGCCCGAGGTGCCGACGTTCGGCGAGGCCGGCATGCCGGGCTTCGAGGTCACCGTCTGGCAGGGGCTGTGCGGTCCGGCCGCGATGCCGCGGGACATCATCGCGAAGCTCGACGCCGAGAGCCGGCGCGCGCTCGATGCCGCGGATCTCCGCGAGCGCCTCCACGCGCAGGGGGCCGAGGCCGCCCCGACGACGCCCGAAGCCTTCACCGCCTTCATCCGCGACGAGATGAAGAAGTGGGCAGGCGTGGTCAAGGCCGCGGGAGTGGCGGCGGACTGAGCGGCCTCACAGCACGCCGGACAATCCTCCGTCGACGTTGATGCAGGTACCCGTCACGTAGTTGGCGGCATCCGAGACGAGCCAGACGATCGCGTTGGCGATGTCCTCCGGCTCGCCCATGCGGCCGAGCGGCACGCTCTTCGCGTTGGCGGCGTAGTGCTGGTCGACCGTGCGGCCGAGGCGCTTCGCAGAGCGCTCCTGCTGCGGCGTCTTGATCTTGCCCACGCACACCACGTTGACGCGGATGTCGTGCGGCGCAAGCTCCTTCGACAGCGCCTTGGCGAGCGTGGCGCCCGCCTGCCGGCTGACCACCGTGGGGAACTGCGCCGCGCCCGGCGTGGCCGCCGCGGCCATCGTCAGGTTGATGATGTTGCCGCCGCCCTGCTTCTTCATGTGCGGCACCACGCAGCGCACGCCCTGGATCGGTGCGAACAGCTTGACCTCGACGTCCTCGCGCCAACGCTGATCGTCGACCGCGTCGAACGCGGCCTGACCCGAGCCGCCCGCGTTGTTGACGAGGATGTCGATGCGGCCGAAGCGCTGCACCGTCGCCTCGATGAAGCGCGCCATGTCCTCGGGCTTCGCCGCATCGGCCGCGACGGCGAGGACGGTGGCGCCTGCGGCCTCCAGCTCGCGCGCTGCCTTCGCGAGCGGCTCGGGCCGGCGCGCGCAGATGGCGATGCTCACGCCCTCGGCGGCGAGACGCTGTGCCGTCGCCTTGCCGATGCCTTCGCTGCCGCCGGTGATGGCGGCGACCTTGCCTTTCAAACCTAGCTCCATGGGGGCCTCCGGGGATGGACTGCCGAGTGTGGACAGAGGGGCGGCGCGCGCGGCGCCGTGCCGCGCACGTATAGCGGTGCCGTCGGTTGCGCCGGGGCGCTCGTTTTACTGCCGCGCGGCCGTGCTGCCCGACATGGGCACGTCGGCCTTCATGGCGTCCGACCAGCTCCATCGCGAGCGCAGGGGCGTCCGGCCCGACCTGCTGCCGTTGCCCGGACACTACGAGCAGCTCGTCGCCGGCCTCGTCGCGCAGGTCGAGGCGACGCCGCGGCAGCCCGGCGTGGAGGAGATCCGGCTGCCGTCGGAGCGCGCATTCCGCGGGCGAGCCCGCGCGCTGCGCGAAGGCATCGAGATCGAGCGCCGCGTGTACGATGGGCTCGTCGCGATGGCGCGGAGCCGCCCGGGCCGATCCGGACAGTTTCCGATCGTCGTCACGCCGCGCGTAGACACATCCCCGCAGCCGATTCCGCGCGTACCCCTACTTCAACCGCCAACAGGATCCCTACGATGAAGTCCGCCACCATCGTCTACGACGAGCTCACGATCGAGCGCCAGGACGGCTACGCGTTCGACGCGTGGTACGCAAACCACTACCTGAAGCGGCCGCTCGAGCAGGGGCTCGCCACCACCGTACGCCACTACGGCAGCCCGGCGCGCGGCGCGTACCTCGCCGTCTACGAAGCCGTCGACCGGCAGGCGACCGACGCGTTGGCGCGCACGCTGGACGCCGAGCACCCCGCGGTGGCGCGCGCCGAGCGGTTCGTCGGCGAACAGATCTTCGAGCTCGCCGCCGCGCACGCTCGGCCCGACGCGATCGAGTCGCGCATCTGCTACCCCGTCTTCTTCCGCGTGCCGGCCGAACGCGAGCAGGCCTTCGACGAGTGGTACGACCGGGAGCACGTGCGCATGCTGCTCGAATGCCGGCACTGGTCGATGTGCCGGCGCTTCCGCATCCGCAGCGCGCCCGACGGCTACTGGACGCACGTCGCGATGCACTTCCTCACCGACCCGCTCGCCTACGCATCGAAGGAGCGCGCCGCCGCGCGCTCGACGCCCTGGCGCCTGCGACTGGAGAGCGAGCCCTGGTTCCGCAGCGACAACCGGGTGTTCTTCCGGCACGGGCGTGAACCCGCGGAGTGACCGGCGAATGCGGGCGGCGCGGCGGCGCGTTCATTGCGGCGTGGCCGGCGAGGTGCCTACCGACGGGTTGCGCGACGCCGACACGCTGCGTGGTGCCGCGCGAGTGTCGGAGAGCCTCCGGCGCACATGCCGCGCGAGTGCAGGAGCACATCGGCCGCGGAGGGCGGGGCGGCATCGGTGGCGCGGCTCGGATGGCGCCGTGCGCTGCGCGTTTCCATGCACCCGGGGTTCGAGGTCCGTGTGCAGTGCCGGCGAGAGCAGGCCGTTCTCCCGGCCCGCGCAGCTCGCGCGCATTCCGTCACCCGGTTCTTCGCAGCAGGCACACCCGCAGACGGGATACACTCGAAGCCGGGCCGAATCCAGAAGGAGCCAGAACCATGATCCTTGCCGGCGGGTGCTTTTGCGGGAACATCCGGTACGAATTGTCCGGGGCGCCTAAGGTCGTCGCCGTGTGCCATTGCTCGGACTGTCGCCGCAGCGCCGGTGCGCCGATGGTGGCGTGGGCCATGTATCTCGAAGACCGCCTCGTCGTGACGAAGGGCACGCCGAGGACCATCCATTCGTCCGCGGCCGCGATGCGCAGCTTCTGTCCCGACTGCGGAACCGGATTGTTCTACCGCAACCAGACCGCCCTGCCGGGGATCGTCGACGTGCAGGCCGCGACCCTCGACGATCCCGAAGCGCTGCCGCCGACCATCCAGGTCCAGACGGCGGAGCGACTCGAATGGACGCGCCGGTTGCATGAATTGCAGGCGTTCGAACGGTTTCCCGGATAGGGCCGGAGGGCGTCGCCCCCTGCCGACGGAACCGGAACGGCGCGGGTGCGGTGCACATGCCGATGTCCGGGGGCTGCGGGCGTGGTGCCGGATCGCTTCGTCTGCGGGAGTGCGTGACCGTCGGGGCGTCGGGTGCTCGCGCGGGGTTTCGCCGAATCCGGCTGCCCGGATTCGGCGCCGACCGAGCCGGTTCACCCTGCAGGGCGAGTCGTGGGACAGGGGCGCGGGAGGCAGCAGACGACGCGACGGAGTTCCATGGCACGAGCCAGGCCAGGTCCAGCCAAGCGTCTTTCCCGAGTCGCCTGGACAGGCGGCGATCCGACAGACCTCTGGCGTTCGCCCACCGCGCCGCACGGATGGCGACGTCGACGAGTGTGGAACCGCCTCCCGAGCGCGCATCGCCTTGCGACTGCGCGCCGGAGCAGTCACCTGCCCGCGTGCGGCTCCTGCACAAGAGCTGCCCCGAGCGGGCTCAACACCGCGCGCCCGCCCCGCTGCAGCACGTGGGTGTAGATCTGCGTGGTGCGGACGTCGGCGTGACCGAGCTGCTCCTGCACCGTGCGGATGTCGGCCCCACGCTCCAGCAGGTGCGTCGCGAAGGAGTGCCGCAGCGTGTGGCAGCTCGCCGGCTTGTCGATGCCGGCAGCGCGCACGGCGGCGCGCACGGCCTTCTGCATGCTGCTCTCGTCGACATGATGCCGGCGCCGCACGCCCGAGCGCGGGTCCACGCTGAGCTGGCCGGCGGCGAAAACGTACTGCCAGCCCCACTCCGTGGCCGCGTTCGGATACTTGCGCGCGAGCGCATGCGGCAGGTAGACCGCACCCACGCCCTGCGCGCAGTCGCGCTCGAAGGTCGTCCGGCGGGCGGCGAGATGGCGCCGGAGCGGGACGATCAACTCGTCCGGGAGCGTCACCACCCGGTCTTTCGCACCCTTGCCGTCGCGCACGACGATGGCGCGATGGCCGAAGTCCAGATCCTTCACGCGAACGCGCACGCTCTCGAGCAAGCGCAGGCCCGAGCCATACTGCAGACAGCCGATCAGCCAGTACACGCCAGGCAGCCCGTGGAGCACGCGCCCTACCTCGTCCACGGCAAGGACGACCGGAAGCCGCTGCGGACGCTTCGCCCGAACGACATCGCCCAGCTCGCCGAGCGGCGTTTCCAGCACGTGCCGATAGAGGAATACCAGTGCGTTCAGAGCCTGGTTCTGGGTGGACGCCGCTACGTCGCCCTGTACCGCCAGGTTCGTCAGAAAGGCGCGCACCTCGGATTCCCCCATTTCCGACGGATGCCGCTTGCCGTGGAACAGGACGAAGCGCCGCACCCACAGGACGTAGGCCTCCTCGGTGCGGATGCTGTAGTGCCGCACGCGCACCGCCTCGCGGACGCGCTGGAGCAGGGGCGAGCGAACGGCGGCATCGGGCATGGCAGCCTCGTTCCAATAGTATACGAATATACAGTATCCGACAGAACCCGATCCGCCGCAAGGCACGCATCCACACGGAAGCCCTCCCGCTTTCTCCGCCGCTCCGGCGGGTGTAGACTGCCTCATAGTCGAGGGGAAGTCGCGCCAGGACCCAGTCGAACAAGCGAAAGCGAGAAAAGCGGATGATGACGCGAAGGAAGTTGGCCGCGTCGAGGCCCGGATCCACACGGAACGCTTCCGCTTTATTTTGTGGAAGTGGTCTGGCTACTCACTGTTATGCCTCGCACACCTATGCGCCGCATCTGCTAGGATGCCAGAAGACTGTTTGGCTCAGGGAGGGCCGCTGCAATGCTACGTCCTATTCTACTCGCGCTCGCTTTCGGCATTAGCCTCTCGATTATGTCTCGCGCTAACGCCACGGTAGATCTGAGTATACGGGACTGTTCGGGTACCGAGTCCGAACTTGTTTCAGAAACGGTCAGCCTGTCATGCTCGGGTGCTTTCCTCCTGGGAGGAGGGCATATTTCGGCTGCAGAGAAGATCGTATTGTTCTCGACTGGTCCCATGGCGCTCAGCGACCTAACTCTATCCGCCCCAGTTGTTGAGATATCCAGTGATAGCCTCATCACTTTTTCGTCCACTGTCATGTTTGGTAATGCCTTTGTCTACATCACTCTGACATCTGGACAGTACTTCACATACGGGGACACAGTTCTGCAGACAGGGCCTGTAGCAATCACAGGTGCTGTAGCGGTGAGCTTGTCGACACTTCCCGCAGTTCCTGAGCCTCGAATTTACGTTTCGCTCCTTGTCGGTCTTGTTCTCGTGGGCGTGGCATAACCCGCGCATGAACCTGACCGTCCAACAGCGGCGCTTCGCTTGCTGTTGTCCGGCAGGTTATGCGCATCGTTGGGCGTCACGGGAGGTGGGGTGCCCCGAGGACCTGTTCTTGATTACGGAGTGCGGATCATGATCGCACCTCTCAGTAAGCTTACGATTGTGTGTATTGGAGCGGCCCTACTGCTCGCATCATCAATTAGCCACGCTGACATCCCGCTCAAAGACTACGAGGAATTAAGGAGCGACTCTCGTCGGCTGAACGACCTACGATCGTACGTTATCGGTGTTGGACGAGGCATCTTCTGGGCGAATGCCGTAACTGGGGTCCGGGGAAAGGGAACGTTTTTCTGCCCGCCCGATAAGCTTGCTTTCGATGCAACGCTGATTCTGTCCCTGCTCGATCAAGAGATCCGCAGCCCCACAAGTGGGCGGCCGTACGCCGGCACAGTGCCTATCGAAATGATCCTCGCAAACTCCGTCGTGACCCGATTTCCATGTCCAAAGTGACGCCCAACCACGGGCTCGAGGGGAGCGCCCAACAGCTACGCTGTTGGGTACCCGTCGCGCTACGCGCGCCGGCGCCCCCTCAGCCCGAACGTTAGCCTGCCAGGTACGCATGGCCGCATACGGACACAGTTCCCAGAGTTTTCTCCTGCGTGCCCGGAAGCAACTCGACGAGGGGTCGCGAGAAGCTCTGTTTTACGCCGCCCTCGAACTTCGAATGGGGGTTGAGGCCCGTCTTAAAGAGTATCTCTCTGTGCAGGATCAAATTGCGAAGGCGAAGCGAGAAGGTTGGCAGGTTGCGAAGCTCGGGAAGACCGTTGAAGCTACCTTTCGATTGGGGGATCGGATCGCGAAGATCTCGATCCTTGATCGACAGACAAACGAAATCCGTTTTGTTCTCTTGTATACCCCTGTCACGCGTAGGTTGCAGAAACAGGCACAACAGCTTGGAGACTACCTCCATGCACCAAAAACCAACGAGGCGCGCGACGAAACATGGTGGCGCCAGTTTCGAGAATTGCTCGAATCAGCGTGGAATGAACTGCGAAACGCCACATCTGGCCGCCTTCTCGGAGCTCCTCTTCTCCACAGGAAAACTCGCCAGCTTCGTACGATAGTCGAGTTCGATAGTGAAGAGGAAAGCAATGTCTACGAAGCCGCCGTTGGTGGGGTGGGAGGGGAAGCAATCTTAAAGATCGAGTACCTTGATGAGCTACCTATCTCAATGCGGCGTCAGTGAGTGGCAGGCTAACCACGGGTTGCAGCCGACAGTCACCAGCGTGCTTCGCCCGCTGGTTCCTGCGGCTGAACCCGATCGTTGGGCGGCAAGAGCCGAGGGTGGTCTTGGCGGGGTGTCGGCTCCGAGCGTTCGGAGGCGGCGTTCGGCATGACAACGCTGCGCGGGCTCCAGGCATTCCGCTGCTGCTGGCGCTCTCATCGAAGGGCGGAGCTTGCTCTTCCTCGCGCGCAGCCGCAGTTCCCGCGCGTGGAGTCGTCGCCGTCGCTCGATCGTCGTGGCTCGCGCGGTGAAGCACTCCGCCGCTGGCTCTTCGCTTCATCGGAAACCGTTCGCCGGCAGCTTCCCGCCGTGTCGCCGGAGTGGCCGTTGGTTGCGGCAGCATTGTCGGCCGGTAGTCGTGAGGGTCAGGGTGTGAAGTACCTGCCAGGAACTTCATTGCCGTCCAACCAGTGGCTCGAGCGGACCGCCCAACAGCTTCGCTGTTGGGTACCCGCGTCGCTTCGCGCCGCGGCGGCCGCTCAGCCACCCCGTTAGGCG
>JADLEZ010000410.1 GCA_020845855.1 Burkholderiales bacterium | reverse complement strand
CGCCGCCGTAGTAGCAGATGGCGCAGGCCAGCTTCGGCACGCGGGCCGCGGCGAGCCAGGCGAGATAGCCGCCCCAGCAGTACCCGATCACGCCCACCTTGCCCGCCTCCGCGGCGATGTCGCGCGCTGCGGCGATGTCCGCGAGTGCGTGATCCGCATTGGCCTTGGCCTTGAGATCCCGCCCGCGCGCGATATCGTCAGGCGTGTAGCCCAGCTCGATCTTCGGCTCCTGGCGATCGAACACGGCCGGGGCGATGGCCAGGTAGCCATCCGCGGCGAAACCGTCGGCCACGCTCCGGATGTGGCTGTTGACGCCGAAGATCTCCTGGATGACGACGAGGCCGCCGCGCGGCTTGCCCGCGGGATCGGCGCGGTACGCGTCGATTTGCTTGCCGTCGGAAGTGTGCAGCGTGATCCAGCGACCCATGGCGTAACCCTCCGGTGAAAGAGGTGCATTCTCGCATCCTTGGCGGGGTCCGAGCCATTTCGACGTCGCTCCGTCTCGGATCGTGCTGCGCCGCGTCAAGATTGCGGTGCCGCGTCGAACCGATCCCGTTGACCCGCGCACCGGGCGCGTCGGTCAGCCGTGCGGAATCGTCTCGAACAGCCACTCCACGAACGCGCGCACGATCGGTGCGTTGCGTAGCTCGTTGCGGCACAGCACGTAGAACGAATGCGCGGCCGGGACGGTGATCTCGAACGGGGCGATCAGCCTGCCGGTCGACAGGAGCGTGCTCGTGGTGATCGAGTCGCCGAGCGCCACGCCGGCGTGGTACGTGGCCCCCTCCAGCGCGAGCTGCGCGTCGGCGAGGAAGTGCTGGCGGCCGCGCGCAAGGTGTCCGATGCCGCTCGCGGCGAGCCAGGTGTTCCATTCGCGGCCCTCGTCGGCGTGCAGCAGCACGTGGTTCGCGAGATCTTCGGGATTGCGCAGCGGCGTCTGGTGGACAAGCGTGGGGCTGCACACCGGGAACAGCCGCAGGGGCGCGAGGAGGTGCACCCACAGGTCGGGCCAGTTGCCATCGCCGTAGCGGATGTTGACGTCGACGTCGGGCGCGTGCAGCTCCTTGTCGGCGTTGGAGCGCGACAATCGCAAGCGCACACCGGGATACGCCGCTGCAAACGCCGCCAGGTTGGGCACCAGCAAGAACGACAGCAGCGCCGGCACACAGCTCACGACCAAGTCACCGGTCGACGAGGGGCGAGCCACCCGCGTCGTGGCCTCGGCGATCGAATCGAACGCCGCCGAGACAGGCGGCAAAAGTGCAGCACCTTGGGGCGAGAGCCGCAAAGCACGGCCCTCGCGATAGAAGAGCTTCGCCTTCAGCGTCATCTCGAGCGCACGGATCTGGTGGCTGACGGCGCTGTGCGTGACGTGGAGCTCCGCCGCCGCGCGCGATACCGACCCATGCCGCGCGGCCGCCTCGAACGCACGCAACGGGTTGAGCGGTGGCAGGCGTTTCGCCATGAATGTACATTTTCTCACATATCGCGAAGCAACAAAATCAGTTGAGCGAATCCCGGCGTTCTCGCAGAATCGCCTCGACTCGGCCTTGCCGTTATCGATGGAACCGACTGGGGCGGCCTGCGGGCCATCCCCGCTTCCGGAGGCACGGCACCAGGCTCGCGCGGCGCGTCATATGTGAGCATCTCTTGGGTATTCGCACCAATCTCTACCGCCCCGCGCTGCTCGCGCTGTTCGTCGCGCCGCTGGCGACCTTCTATCTGGTCGCGTTCGTCTACCCGATCGGCACCTTCCTGCTGCAAAGCGTGTGGGTGGGCGACAGCCTGTCGGCGGCAAGCTACGCGCGCCTGGTCGAGCAGCCGCTGTACGTGACGATCCTTCTGCGCACGTTTCGCATCGGACTCGTCGTCACGCTGATCTGCCTCGTGCTGGCGTATCCGCTCGCGTTCTGGCTCACGCGCCTTTCGGGCGCCGCGTTCAGCCTCGCGATCGCGTGCATCCTGCTGCCGCTGTGGACCAGCGTGCTCGTGCGCACGTACTCGTGGGCGCTGCTGCTGCGCCACGGCGGCATCGTCAACTCGCTGCTGCAAGCGCTCGGCATCACCAACGAGCCGCTGACGCTGCTCTACACCGAAGGCGCGGTCGTGGTGGCGATGGTGCAGATCCTGCTGCCGTTCATGGTGCTGCCGATCTACAGCGCAATGCGCAACATCCCGGGCGATCTCTCGCGCGCCGCGCAAAGCCTCGGTGCGCCGGCGCTGCGCGAGTTCCTGCACGTGCTGCTGCCGCTGAGCCTGCCCGGCGTGGTCGGCGGCTGCGTGATGGTGTTCGTCATCGCGATCGGCTACTTCATCACGCCGGCGCTGCTCGGCGGCCCGCGGACGCTGCTGGTGTCCACGCTCGTCAACCAGCAGGTCACGTCGGTGCTCAACTGGTCGTTCGGCAGCGCGCTCGGCGCCACGCTGCTCTTCGCCGCAGTTGTCGCGATCGTCATGCTGCGCGGCTCGCTCGCCGCGGTGTCGCGGCGGATGGCCCGAGGGTAGCGATGGACGCCGCCCTGCCCATGCCCGCGCCCCGCCGATCGCTCGGCGCACGCATCGCCCGGCGCTGGCGCTCGTGGCTGCTCTCCGCGTTCTGCTGCCTCGTGCTGTTCTTCCTCGTCGGCCCGATCCTGCTCGTGGTGCCGATCTCTTTCGGCGGAAGCGAGTACCTGGAGTTTCCGCCGAAGTCGCTGTCGCTGCGCTGGTATGTGACGTACTTCTCCGATCACGAATGGATCAGTGCCACGCTGTTCAGCCTGAAGATCGCCGTACTGACCGCGCTCGCCGCCACGATCGTCGGGGCCGCCGCGGCGTTCGGGCTCGTCCGCAGCGGCCTGTCGCGCGTCGATTCGGTCGGCGCCGTGATTGCCGCGCCGATGATCACGCCGGCGATCATCACCGCGGTCGCGTTCTACCTGGTGCTGTCGCGCGCCGGCCTGGTCGGCACGACGACGGGCTTCGTGCTCGCGCACACGGCGCTGACCCTGCCGCTGGTGGTGGTCAGCGTGTCCGCGAGCCTGCAAGGGATCAACCCGCAGCTCGAGGCCGCAGCGATGAGCCTCGGAGCGCCGGTACCGTCGGTGCTCGCGAGCATCACGCTGCCGCTCGCACTGCCGGGCATCGTGATCGGCGCCGCCTTCGCGTTCATCTATTCGTTCGACGAGGCGACGGTGTCGTTCTTCGTCTCGACGTCGAGCGGCAAGACGCTGCCGAAGAAGATGTTCGAAGGGATCGAGTGGGAGCTCTCGCCGGTGATCGCCGTCGTGTCGACGCTGCTCACACTGATCTCGTTCGCGCTGGTGCTGCTGATCGCCGCCGTCCGCGGGCTGCGGCGGGGGGCAGCATCGCAAGCCGGATTCGGCGCCACGCCGATGTAACGCTTCCCCAACCCAAGGAGCAACGACATGTCAGAGCATCCGCTGCCGCCCCGCCGGACCTTCCTCAAGTCTCTCGCCGGCGCGGCCGCCGCCATAGCCGTGCCGGGTGCCGCTTCCGCTCAGGCCAACCAGCAGGTGGTGCTGGTCGCGAGCGGCGGCGCGCTGGCCACGGCGTTCAAGGAGAACTTCTTCGATGCCTTCACCAAGGCCACCGGCATCAAGGTCGTGTTCGTGCCCGCTTCGGACGCGGAGATGCTGACCAAGGTGAAGGCGATGAACGACGCCGGCAAGGTCGAGTGGGACATCGTCGCCGCCAACCTCGATCAGATCGCCGCGTTCCAGAAGTTCTTCCTTCCCCTCGACTGCAAGCAGCTGCCGCACGCGGCCACCGACGGCATCCCCCATGCCTGCGACGGCTACAGCGTTCTGAAACAGCTCGATGGGCACTTGCTCGCCTGGAGCACGAAACTGTTCCCCGCTGGCCGCAAGCAGCCGCATAGCTGGGCGGATTTCTGGGACGTGCGCACGTTCCCGGGTCCGCGCTCGCTGCCCGATCACGGCACGCCCTGGGTGCCGATCGCCGCCGCGCTGATGGCCGACGGCGTGGCAGCCAAGGACATCAAGGCGCCGCTCGACGTCGATCGCGCGTTCCGCAAGCTCGACCAGATCAAGCCGCAGATCAGGGTCTGGTGGAAGACCGGCGACCAGAGCCAGCAGATCGTGCGCGACGGCGAAGTCGCGATGATCATGATGTACTCGGGCCGCGCGCTGCGCTCGAAGTCGCAGGGCGTGCCGCTCGACATCACGTGGAACCAGGCGATCATGGCCCCGGGGCGCTGGACGATTCTCAAGGGTGCACCGAACCAGAAGGCGGCGATGCAATTCCTCGACTTCTTCCTGACGCGCCCCGAGGCGCACGCCGCGTTCACCAAGCAGATCTTCTACGACACGGCGAACAAGCGCGCAGTGGAACTCATCGCCGCCGCCGACCGGCCGAACAGCGCGCGGGTCGGCGCCAACCTGAGCAAGACCGTGCAGCGCGACGATCAGCTCGCCGCGTGGCTCGGACCGAACCACGACAAGCTGCTCGAGCGCTGGAACTCCTGGATCGCCAAGTGACGGCGCAAGCCGATCCCGCATCGCGATTCTCGGCGGGCCGGGGAGCGCCGCTGCGCGTCGAGCGCCTCACCAAGGACTTCGGCGCGACGCGGGCGGTCGACGACGTGAGCCTCGCCTGCGAGGGCGGCGAGTTCCTCGCGCTGCTCGGCCCCAGCGGCTCGGGCAAGACGTCGATCCTGATGTCCATCGCCGGTTTCGAAGCACCGACGGCGGGGGACGTCTGGATCGACGGTGCGCGTGTGACCGACCTGCCACCGTACCGGCGCGACATCGGCATCGTGTTCCAGAGCTACGCGCTGTTTCCGCACATGAGCGTACGCGCGAACGTCGGCTTTCCGCTGCGAATGCGCCGCGTGCCCGACGCCAGGGTCACGGCTGAAGTGGACGCAGCACTCGATCTCGTGCAGCTCGCCGAGCACGCGCACAAGCTCCCGTCGCAACTCTCCGGCGGGCAGCAGCAGCGCGTGGCGATCGCGCGGGCGATCGTGTTCCGTCCGAAACTTCTGCTGATGGACGAGCCGTTGGGCGCGCTCGACCGGCGCCTGCGCGAGGACCTGCAGGTCGAGATCAAGCGGTTGCAAAGGCGGCTGAACGCGACCATCGTCTACGTTACGCACGACCAGGACGAGGCGATGCTGATGGCCGACCGCATCGCCGTGCTGCGGGCGGGCCGGCTCGAGCAGATCGGCGACCCCGAAGCGCTGTTCGAGCATCCGGCCAACACGTTCGTGGCCGACTTCATCGGCCAGACCAACCTCCTGCGCGCGAGGGTGGTGACGATCTCCACTGCCGGCTGCACCGCGGCCATCGGAGACCATCCGGCCTTGGACGTAACGGCGCCGGCGCGTGGCGCGAGCGTCGGCAGCGACGTCTACATCGCGGTTCGTCCGGAGCGGGTGCGCCTGCATCGCCCGCATCGGGACCGCCCGGCCGAGCTCACGGGCGTGGTCAACGATGCGCTGTACGGCGGCGGCGTGCGCCTGTACGTCGTCGACGTTGCGCCGGGGATCTCGCTCAAGGCGCGCGTGCCGATCGACGGCGACGGCGAGCGCTTCGCGCCTGGCGATCGCGTGGCCATCGCCTGGGAACGCGCGCACGCTCGGGTGTTCGCCGACACGCCGCCCATAGCCTGAGGAGGAGCGACACAGATGGCATCACCCAAGATTCACGTGCATTTCGATTCGCGGCGGCTTGCCAACCCGGTGTTTCACATGACCGAGGATCTGTGCCGCGCGGCGCTCGCCCGGCGCCGCGATCTCACCAGCAAGGTGAGGATGACGCTCGGCTGGGACCTCGAAGGCGCCGCGGAGGCGCTCGCCACGGCCGACGTGTTCGTCGGCTTCCGGATGCCGCGCGAGGCGATTCGCACCCAGGCGCGCAAGCTCAAGGCGATTCACCTCATCGGCGCCGGCGTCGAGCACCTGCGGCCGCTCGACTGGGTGCCGCCGGGTGTCGCGATCACCAACAACCGCGGCATCCACCAGCAGAAAGCCGGCGAGTACATGCTGCTCGCGGCGCTGATGCTCAACAACCGCATCCCGACGATCGTCGACCAGCAGCGCGAACGCAAGTGGCGGCAGCTCTTTACCACCGCGATCGCCGGCAAGACAGTTCTGATCGTGGGCGCCGGGCATCTTGGCACCGCCGGAGCGAAGCTGCTGCGGCGCATGGGCATGCACGTGATCGGCGTGCGCCGCAGCGGCCGGCCGGCGAGGTTCTGCCACGAGACGCACGGACCCGAAGCATTGCGCAACCTGCTTCCGCGCGCGGACATCGTGCTGCTGACGCTGCCATCCACCGCCGAGACCGACGGCCTGATCGGCGCCCGCGAGTTCGAGCTCATGAAAACCGGTGCCGGATTCATCAGTTTCGGCCGCGCCAGGGTCGCCGACTACGACGCGATGTCCGAATCCCTGCGCAGCGGCAAGCTCTCGGGCGCCGTCGTCGACGTTTTCGATCCCGAGCCGCTGCCGGAGGACTCGCCGCTGTGGCGCGTTCCTAACCTGTTGATCACGCCGCACTGCTCCTCGGACGACGCCCAAGCGTACATCCCGATGACGCTCGATCTCGTGTTCGAGAACGTCGGCAACCTGATCGCCGGCAAGCAACTGCGCAACCGGGTCAATCTCGCCCGCGAATACTGAAGGCTGGAACGGCATGAACCCGGACAAGCTCGCGACTCTCAGGAAAAAGTACGGCGGCGCCAAGGGCGGCGACATCTTCGATCCGCGCTTCGCCGCCGCCGCGGCGTCGGTGTTCGCCACCCCCGACCAGCGCAAATGGCCGTTCGCGGGCGCCGCAACGTTCATGGGACTGCCCTACCGGGAAGGCCTCGCAGCGCTCGACGCGAACGACCTGGACGTCGCCGTGATCGGTGTGCCGATGGATCTCGGCGTCACCAACCGCGCCGGGGCGCGACTGGGCCCGCGGGCCGTGCGCGCGGTCGAACGCATCGGCCCCTACGAGCACGGACTCGACATCGCCCCGGGAACGATCCTCGCCGCCGCCGACATCGGGGACGTGCCGATGCGCAGCCGCTTCGACCTCGCCGAGTGTCACGCCGACATCGAAGCATTCTTCTCCAAGGTGGTGGCGGCGGGCGTGATTCCGCTCGCCGTCGGCGGCGATCATTCGATCACCTATCCGATCCTGCGCGCGCTCGGCAAGGAGCGGCCGGTCGGCATGGTGCACATCGACGCGCACTGCGACACCGGCGGCGAATTCGAAGGTTCGAAGTTCCACCACGGCGGGCCGTTCCGCTATGCAGTGCTCGACGGCGTGCTCGATCCGGCGCGCTCGATCCAGATCGGCATCCGCGGCGGCGCCGAGTACCTGTGGGAGTTTTCGACCGACAGCGGCATGACCGTTCTGCACGCCGAGGATGTCGCGGCGCTGGGTGTGCCTGCGGTGATCGACCGGATCAAGTCAGTTATCGGCGACGGGCCGACCTACGTCACGTTCGACGTCGACGGCCTCGATCCCGCGTTCGCGCCGGGCACCGGCACGCCCGAAGCCGGCGGACTCACCCCGCGCGAAGTGCTGATGATGCTGCGCGGCCTGCGTGGCGCGAATGTAGTCGGCGGCGACGTGGTCGAGGTCGCCCCGCAGTACGACGCGACGACGGTCACCGCGCAGATCGGCGCCCAGGTGCTGTTCACCGAGCTGTGCCTGATTGCGCTCGATCCGAAGCGCGGGGCACGACGGCGCTAGCTAAAGCTAGGCCGGATCGTCACTTCGAAGCCTCGCTCCGCGCGCGCCGGCCGCCCGCGTCGTCCATCAGCACGGCGCTGGCGCCGATGCCGAATCTCGTCCGTCCGAGCTCTATTTGCGGCCGCTGCTCAGGCCATCGTCGACGGCGACATTCTCCGGCTCGAGCTGCAAGCCCGACGCCATCGCCTGGAGCACGATCAGCTTGGCGAAATCCTCGTCGTTCATGCCGTGGCCGATCATCGACTGCACCTGGTCGCGGGTGATCGAGG
>JADLEZ010000409.1 GCA_020845855.1 Burkholderiales bacterium | reverse complement strand
CGGCGACCGCTTCCGCCGCGACGTCGACGGATTCCACTTCTTCGAGGGCCGCGCCGACGACCTCGTCAAGGTCAGCGGGCAGTGGGTGCATCCGCTGGAAGTCGAGCGCTGCCTCGCCGAGTCGCCGCTGGTGCGCGAGTGCGCGGTGCTGGCGGTGGACGACACCAATCGCCTGACGACGATCGCGGCGTTCGTCGCGCTGCACGATGGCGCGCACGCAGGCGACGCCACTACGGCGGAGCTGCAGGCGTTCGTCAAATCGCGTCTACTGCCGTACAAGTATCCGCGCGTAGTCAACTATCTTGCGGAGCTCCCCAAGACCGGCACCGGGAAGATCGATCGGCAGGCACTGAAAAGGAAGTAATCGCGCGTCATGAGCTTCTCGCTGCTGCACCAAACTCATCTTCGGTCCGTGGGCGTCTCCTCGTGATCTCGCACACCGCACGAATGCCGTGGATTCGCATCATCAGCGCGCGGTCGGTGACCCGCCGTGAGAGGAAGATTTATGTAGAAGACTGACGAGTTGCGCGGAGAGTACCGCCGCGAGGACTTCGGCCGTGGCGTCAGAGGCAGGTTTTACGGCGAGTTCACGAAGGGAACGAACCTGGGGTTGTTGCGCCCGGAAGTTGCCCACGCATTCCCGACCGCCGAAGCGGTCAACGACGCGCTGCAATCACTGATCGACGTGGCAGCTCGAGCTACGGGTCAGGCGAAGCGCCCGCCCCGGCCGTCCCGAAAGCGGCGCGCGAGTTAACGTCGTCGCGGCAGCGGCCGAGCGGCAGGTACACCCGAGATGGGTGCCCGCTTGCTTCGGTGCACCGGCCACGACACGTCTATCGTGCGCGAGGTAATGTCCGGATTGATCGGCTGACGATGTTTCCGGGGTTCGTCGTGCTCCACGATTGGTGCGTACCCAAGCGCTGCGGTCACGGCGCGCGGAGCACACGCAGGCGATGATGATTCCGCCGCCCTCGTTCGCCGCTCCCGACGGAATCCGCGTGTATCCGAAGGATCCGGTGCTGGACGACAAGCAGTCGGACCGCGGCGAGTTCATCGACGGACGGCGCATCGACAGCGCCACCTACCTGTTCGAGAAGGCAGGCGACTACACGCTGCCGGCCATCGAGATTCCGTGGTTCGACGCGGCGAGCGGCAAGCGCGAGGTCGCGCAGGCTCCCGCGATCCACGTCGTGGTCGCGGTGAATCCCGCGTTCAAGCCGGACATCGCGCCGGAAGCGGCGCCGCCCGTGTCCGCAGCCGCGGAGCCGACGCTCTGGCAGCGAATCGCGCCGTGGCTGCCATGGGTGGGGGCGGCGGTAGTCCTGGTGGCGATCCTTGCGTGGCTGGTCCGGCACTACGGGCCGCGCGTTCGGAACTACCAAGCCGCGCGGCGGCGGGAGCGCGAGACTTCCGAGGCGGCTGCCTTCGCCGACGTGGAGCACGCCTGCGCGGCGAACGACGCGATGGCCGCGTACCGCGCGGTCGGCGTGTGGGCGCGAAGGCTCGGCGTGCCGTCGCTCGCAGCGCTTGGGTCCGACGCCGCCGCCGAGTTCAATGCGCTCGAGCGCGCGCTGTTCGCGGCGCCGCGATCGGCTGAGGGCTGGCGAGGGCGCTCGCTCGTCGCCGCGCTCGGCGTGGCGCGCAAGCGGCGGCTTACGCAAGCGGATCGCGCGTCGGCGAGGGGCGCGGCGTTGCCCGCGCTGAATCCCTGACGTGCCCTACTTATTGTTTGGCGCCGGGCGGACGCGACCGCCACGCCTTGGCCTGAAGCAGTTCGAGTCCCGCGCGCAACACTTTGGGGCGGTCGACACTCAACCCACGCTCGCAACGCTGGCGCCACGACGGATCGGCTTGCAGCTTGCCGAGCGCACGGTCCAGCTTCACCTGCACATCCTTCCCGTACGCTGCTGCTGCCAGGCGTAGACCCGCGGTCGCTGGGGGCAGGCCCCATCCTGCCGCCATGTGGGCAAGGTCGACAACGTCCCTGGCCAGGGTGGCCTGATCCAGGCCACGATCGGCGTTGGCCAGAAACTTCTCCGCGAAGGCGGATGCTCGAGATAGTTGTGCGACACCGTTGCAGGGGACCGCATCGGCCTCGAGCGACTCCAATCGTCCCTCCAGCATGATCTCGAACTTCAATGGCGAGCCGTCGATGTCCAGGACGGCGCGAATCCCATCCCTGTCGATGCGCGCCTCGCGCACGAGGCCGACGGGTTTCGTGAAGAGGCCCTGAAGGCCACGCTCTGCTACGATGGTTCGCAACGCATGATAGCCGTCGCGGCCGGCGCAAAGAAAATCGACGTCCCTCGATTCGCGATACTCGTCCAGATCCAGCACGCTGCGCGTGCCGCCTCCGAAATAGCAGGAATGGGCGGCCATGGTGCCGGCGTCCATGCGCAGCAGGGCCGCCTGTACTACCGCGTGAAACGGCCGCCGGTAGCGGGTGAGGTGTTCAGCCATTGAACACGCCACCGCCGTGACGGTCGACCAATCCGCGGATAAGGTCAGTCTCCTCCGCGGTGAGCGCCTCCGGTTGCACGAAGCGCCAGTTGCGCTCGTAGATGGCAAGGGCGTCCGCGCCGGAGATCCACTGATCGTGCCGGCCCCAGCACAACAGTTGCAATTGCGGCCACGCCGAGACCTCGATGGCTTCCAGTCGTAGCCAGGCACGCAACCGGCGGGCGAAATCAGGCTGCTTGGCCACCTCGCGCAACAGCGCGGCGAGTGCTTGCGGCACCATGATCTGGCAGGGTACGAGGCCGCTCTGGCGCTGGCGCAATCGCTGTGCGCGTTTGGCCTGCCGAAGTTGCAGCCGGCGCCGTTCCGGGACCTGCATTTGTTCGTCCATGCGATACGATAGCAGGTTTGTGTTGACATGTCATCATTCTACGAATGACGACCGCATGCGATAGACCGCTGATCCGGTGGTGAAGTGCGCGCTTCCCCGTCAGGGGTTTTGACCGCGTTGCCTTGATGCGTTAGCATCTGATGTGTGCGCACCACGCTCGATATCGACGACGACGTCCTCCAGGCGGCCAAGGAACGTGCGCGGCGTGAGCGACGGACTGCCGGCGACGTCATATCCGAGCTTGCCCGCCAGGCGCTCACCGCCCCGCCACCTTCCACCACGTCGGAGCCGGAGGCCTTCTACGGGTTCCGCCCGTTTCCGAGCCGAGGCCGCGTGATCACCAACGAGCTCATCGACCGGATCCGGGAGGAAGACGCTTACTGATGCGCTCGCTCCTCGATGTGAGCGTGCTGATCGCGCTCCTCGATGCCGGGCACTCGCTGCACGCACGCGCGAGGGAGTGGTTCAAGGATCACGCAAGCGACGGCTGGGCTTCCTGCCCGATCACGCAAAACGGCTGCGTCCGGATCATGTCGAGCCAGTCGTACCCAAACGCGCTACCGCTCCCGGCGGTCATCGAGCGATTGTCGGCAGCGTGTTCGAGCGAGCTGCATGAGTTCTGGCAGGACGACATCAGCGTGCTCGCCCCCGAGGTCTTCGATAGCGGGCGCCTTCACGGCCCGCTGCAGTTGACGGACGCCTACCTGCTCGCCCTCGCGTGCCATCGCGGTGGGCGCCTGGTTACCTTCGACACAGCAGTTCCCCGCTCCGCGGTGATCCGTGCCCGCGCCGGGAACCTCGTCGTCCTGTGATCGGCACGCGCGCTTATATC
This sequence comes from Burkholderiales bacterium, assembly GCA_020845855.1. Taxonomy (GTDB): domain Bacteria; phylum Pseudomonadota; class Gammaproteobacteria; order Burkholderiales; family Casimicrobiaceae; genus VBCG01. The sequence continues at coordinate 9,983 of JADLEZ010000409.1, read as the reverse complement.
CGCAAAGCCCCTCCTATTCCGTGCCCGGCAGCCGCAGCCGCCGCCCCACCCGCGGCGGCGCCTCCGCGCGCGCCGGGCGCGGGCTTTGCCGCCACACGTCGGCGAGCGAGGCGAGCTTCGCCTTGGTGGGCAGGCGCTCGTCCGACAGCGCTTCGAGGAAGTCGGACAGCCGCTTCGACTTCACGATGGTGTACAGCGTGAGCACCGTCACCGGGATGAACACGGCGACGAACACGAGGTTCTTCTCGAGGGTGGACAGCTCGGCGAGCGAGAACAGGTTCATGCCGAGAAAGCCGGTGGCCACGGTGCCGATGAGGCCGAACGCGGTGACCACGGTGAGCCGCACCACGGTGTTCGCTTGCCGGCGCAGGGTGTCGGCCTCGAGGTAGGCGCTCATGTCGGCGATCTCGGTGCGGGTCTCGTCGAACAGCGCATCGGTCCCGAGCGCCTGTTCGGTCATCCGGTACAGCTCCTTCGCCTGCGGCTGGTCGGACACTTCATGAAACCAGTACCGGTGGGTGAAGCGCAGGAAGATCTCGAGGAGCTGGCGGATCGTGCGCTTGAACCGGCGCACCGATTCGGCGTCGGCGATGTCGAGCCGGTTGAGCGCGTCGACCATGCGGTCGGACAGCATGAGCAGCGTGGCCTTGTGGATGTGCGGGATGAGGAACAGGAGGAAGTACTGGTGCCGGAACTGGCCAAGCAAGCCGGCGTCGGCGTCGGTGAAGAACGGCTCGCCCGCGTCGCCGACCATCGCGAACGCGTGGCCGCAGGCGATGAAGCGGGTGCCCGGCCGGCCGCTGCGCTCGGGGCTCCAGTACTGGTCGTAGCAGTAACGGTCCTCGAAGTCGCGCACGTAACGCTCCGAGTACGGCAGCGTGGCGGAGTCGCCCGCCCCGGTGACGAGCCCGATGCGGATGAAGTCGGCGCGCGTCAGTTGGCGCGCATCGTCGAGTGCGAGGTAGGCCAATAGCGGCATGCGGCTGTACTCGATCTGCCGGTAGCGGATCGGCCCGGTCTCGTCGGAGTGCTCGGGGATGAGCGGGCGCAAGAGGAACGTCCAGTGCGAGGCGAAGCGCACCGAGCGGTAGCGCCCGACGTGCGCGAGGTACTTCTCGCGCTGCTCGTAGTCCGAGCGGGCGAGCACGGCGCCGTCCGCGCCGAGCCACTCGGCGAACACGAGGCAATGGCCGCCGCGGTTGTCGGTCCAGTAGTTGGGATACGCGCGGCCGAAGCGGAACATCGCATCCTGCACGCGCGCGAGCGGCAGGTCGTTCGCGAACAACTCGACGATCAGGATGACGACGTCGAGGTCGTAGAAAAAGCACAAGTCGACGTGGGCCACGTCGAGCTCCGCCACCCCGCCGTCGGGGAAGCCCATCCTGACCTTCGCGACGTCGGTGCGGCGGAAGACCTTGAGCGGGGACTCGGTGCCGGGGGTGCCGCCGCGGCCCTTGCCTTCGCCGTACAGGAAGCGCCGCACGTAGGGGAGGAAGGTGACGAACTCGCTGTAGTCGCGCGCCCGGAAGTCGTCGGGGTCGCCGGCGAAGCGGTCGCGGAACTCGCGCCACGCGTGCGCGTCCTCGGAGCGCGACAGCACCTCCCACGGCTCCTGGATCTGCAGGCCCTCGCGAATGGGCATGAGCTGCAGCGGCCACAACAGGATTTGCCGGAAGTGACGGACGAGCGCGCTTGTATGTTGTCCACCCCCAGCCTCGCGCACTGCGCGCGCTTCGGCACCCCCTGGAAGGGGGCGAGCGCCTTGGGACGGCCCTGCGGCGCTCATCGCGAGATCAATCGAGCTGCTTGCGCGCCCACGCGAGGGCGGCGTCGGGTAACGGTGCGTCAGCCATGCAGCAGGATACGCGAGGGTAGGAAGGTCTCGGTGACGGCATCGCCGTCGAGCGTCAGGCGATGCGCGGCGGCATCCGGCTTCGCGGCCGCTACCATTCCGTGGCGGACGGGTCGGCCGGCGCGGTGTCGCGCAGGATCTGGTGCGTCCGGAACAGCGCGGCGGCAAGGTGCGGCAGGACGTTCGCCGGCTCCACGAACGCCGCGCGTGCGACCTGCTCCGCCGGGTGACGGTTCAGACCGCACAGGATCAGCGTCCCGCCGCGCCGCGAAAGCGACCGATGCAGCGCGTGCAAGGTTTCGAGCCCGGTGTTGTCGATGCTGATCACCTGGTGCATTTCGAGGATTACGATGCGTGCCGGCGTCTCGCCCGGGTCGAGCAGCGGCTCGAGCTTGCCCACCGACCCGAAGAAGAGCGACCCGAACACCTTGTAGGCGGCGATGCCCGGCGGCACGCCGTCGAGGGTGATCGGCTCGACCTTGGTAAGCTCGGACACGCGGTAGATGAAGAACAGGCTCGAAAGCACGAGCCCGATCTCGACCGCCAGCGTGAGGCCGAACACGACCGTGATCGCGAACGTGCTGAGGAGCACCGTGCGATAAGGTATCGAATACCGGCGCAGGTCGCGGAAGGCGTGCCAGTCGCCCATGTTGACGGCGACCACGATGAGCACCGCCGCCAGTGCCGCGAGCGGCACGTACTTCGCGAGCGGGGCCGCGACCAGCACGATGGCGAGCAGCGTGAGCGCGTGGACGATACCTGCCACGGGCGTGCGCGCGCCGGAGCGGATGTTGGTTGCGGTGCGCGCGATGGCGCCGGTCGCGGGAATGCCGCCGAAGAAGGGCACGACGATGTTGGCGATACCCTGCGCGACGAGCTCCTGGTTGGGGTCGTGGCGGTCGTCGATCAGCGTGTCGGCCACCCGGGCCGAGAGCAGCGACTCGATGGCGCCCAAAAGGGCGATGGTGATCGTCGGGGCCAGGAGATCGCGCAGCGCCGGCAGCGAGATGTCGGGCCATGCGAACGCCGGCAACGACCGCGCGATGCCGCCGAAGCGGGTGCCGATGGTCTCGACGGAAAGCCCGAGCAGCGCCACTGCCGCGGAGGCCACGATCAGCACCACGATCGGACCGGGCAAGCGCATCATCAGGCGCCGCCCGCGGCGCACGGTGGTGCTCAGCACGCGCTCGCGCAGGGCCGCCCGCGCGTCGTCGCCGAGCGGCACCTCCGCCGCGGCCTGGCTCTCCGCCTCCAGCGCCTGCCCTTCCGCCGCGGTCGCGTTCGGCCACAGCCACAGGGCCAGGAGGCAGATGAGGGCGATCGCGACGGTTACCGGGTCCACCTGGTCGACATTGGCGGCAATGGCGCGCATGCGGGTGAAGAACTCGTCGGGCATGGCGATGTCGAGGCCCAGGAACTCCTTCATTTGCGACAGCAGGATCAGCACCGCGATGCCGTTGGTGAAGCCGATCACGATCGCCACCGGAATGAAGCGGATCAAGCCGCCGACGCGGGTGAGGCCCATCGCGAGCAGCAGCACGCCGGCGGCGATGGTGCACACGATCAAGTTCGCCACCCCGTGGTGCACGACGATGGCGTACACGATCACGATGTACGCGCCGGTCGGTCCGCCGATCTGCACCCGCGAGCCGCCGAGGGCGGAGATCAGGAAGCCGGCGATGATGGCGGTGAAGATTCCCGCCTGCGGCGTGACGCCGGAGGCGATCGCGAACGCCATCGCGAGCGGCAGCGCGACCACACCGACGGTGAGACCCGCGAGCACGTCGGCGCGGGCGTCGTCGCGCGTGTAGCCCGCCGCCAGGCACTCGACGAGCCGCGGCCGGAACCGCAGGGCGGAGAGCCAGGCCCGCGCCGTCATGGTTGCGGGTCGCCCGCGCGGGCGAGGGCGGCGAGAATGCCCTGCAACAGCCGCGTCGGCGTCGGTGGGCAGCCGGGCACTTCGACGTCGACGGGGATCACGTTCGCCACCCGGCCGAGGGAGGCGTAGCTCTCGCCGAAGATGCCGCCCGTGCAGCCGCAGTCGCCGACCGCCACCACGAGCTTGGGCTCCGGTGTCGCGTCGTACGTGCGCCGCAGCGCGATCGCCATGTGCTTGGAAACGGGACCCGTAACCAGCAGCATGTCGGCATGGCGCGGACTCGCGACGAACTTGATGCCGAGGCCCTCGATGTTGTAGTACGGGTTGCCGAGCGCGTGGATCTCGAGCTCGCAGCCGTTGCACGAGCCGGCGTCGACGTGGCGGATGGCGAGCGCGCGGCCCAGCGTGCGCAGGACCTGCGCCTGCAGGCGCGCCGCCACGATACCGTCCTCCGCCGGCGCCGGCGCGGGCTCGGTCCGGATGCCGGTGACCGCGATCTGCTTGAGGAGCTGGAGCATCTACAAATCCTGGCCGCTGTACGAAAGATTGAACGACTTGTTGATGAGCGGGAAGTCGGGAACGATATTGTCGATGATCGCGTGCTCCAGCACCGGCCAGTTCTGCCGCGACGGGTCGTGGGCGTGGCAGCGCCGGATCGAGTTGGAGGGTCCGCTGGTCAAGGCGATGAGCACCGGGCCGCGCCAGCCTTCGACGTACCCCAGTCCCGCGCGCAGCACCGGCGCGTTGCCGACGGCCGCTTGTACCTCGCCGTCCGGCATCCCGTCGGCGAGCCCGCGCAGGAGCCGCAGCGATTCGGCGATCTCGTCGAAGCGCACCGCCACCCGCGCCGCGACGTCGCCGTCCGCGGCCGTCGCCTTGCGCACCGCGAGCGTGTCGTAGGGCGCGGCCGGAAAATCGCAGCGCAGGTCGAAGGCCTGCCCGCTCGCGCGGCCTGCGAGCCCGGTCAGCCCGAGCGCGCGCGCGAGATCGGGGGTGACGCGCCCGCAATTGCGAAAGCGGTCCTGGACTCCGGCGTGCTCGTCGTAGATGGCGCGCAGCGTCTGCACCTCGCGTGCCAGTACCGCGCACTCTTGCGCCATGCGCTCGCGGTGCTCCGCACTGATGTCGTGGGCCACGCCGCCGGGCACGATCGTGTCCATGAGCAGGCGGTGGCCGCATGCCGCGAGGTTCGTGCGCAGGACGTCCTCCCGCAGGCGCGAGAACTGGGCGAGACCGAACGCGAAGCCCGCGTCGTTGCCGAGATGGCCCAAGTCGCCCAGGTGATTGGCGATGCGCTCGCGCTCGAGGAGGAGCGCGCGCAGCCAGCGCGCGCGCGGCGGCACGTCGACGCCCGCGATCGATTCGAGCGCCTGCGCGTACGCCCAGGCGTAGGCGACGGTGGAGTCGCCCGACACGCGGCCGGCGAGCCGCGCACCTTCGACGAGCGCCATGGACTCGAAGCGCTTCTCGATGCCCTTGTGCGCCCAGCCCAGCCGCTCTTCCAGGCGCAGAACTTTCTCGCCGACGACCTGGAACCGGAAGTGCCCCGGCTCGATGGTTCCGGCATGCACGGGCCCCACCGCGATCTCGTGCACGCCGTCGCCGGCGACCTTCACGAACGGGTACTCCTCCTCGCCCGGCTGCCACTTGTCCTGCGCGACGAAGTCGCGGCGCAGCGGGAACTGGTCGATCGGCCAGCTCGCCATCCACGTCCACGGGCGCTGGTCGTCGGCGTCGGAGGGGACGCCGACGAGGTCGAACGCGGCGCGCTGCATGCGGCTTGCCGCCGGAAAGATGGGCGCGAGATCCGGATACTGAACCTCGCCCTCGGGCATGGTGTGCTCGAGCAGGACGAGGCCCTCCGCATCCTCGAGCACCACGCGCAGGCAGTAGCCGGCCTCGCGGTCGCGCTCGTCGGTCAGCCACAGCGCGACCAGCCGGCCGCCTCGCTTGGCGATGTCGCGGCACACGGCGACGAGTTGCGCCGCGGTCGCGGCGGCGCGCCTCGCCGGAACAGCGGAAGGGACGGCGGCGGCGGTCAGGCCGAAGGCGGAAAAGTTCATCCGATGAGCCGCGCTGCCTGGCGATACCACTCGGCCAGGAAGGGAGGGATCCACAAGCCCAGCATCAGCACCAGCGACAGGTGCGCGAACACGGGAATCATCGAGGGCCGCAGGGGCAGCCGCTTGGCGGTCGTCTCGCCGAACACCATCGGCTGCACCTTGGAGAAGATGGCGGCGAAGGCGAGCCCGAGCGCGCCGAGCAGGAAAGGAGTGGCCCACGGCTGCTCGCGCATCGCCGTCGTGAGCACCAGGAACTCGCTCGCGAATACGCCGAACGGCGGCATGCCGAGGATCGCGAGCGAACCGATGGCGAGTCCCCAGCCCACCAGCGGGCTGATGGTGACGAGGCCGCGGATGTCGTCGATCGCCTGCGTGCCCACCTTCTGCGCGGCGTGCCCGACGGTGAAGAAGATCGCCGACTTGGTGAGCGAATGGACGGTCATGTGCAGCAGGCCGGCGAAGTTGGCCACCGCGCCGCCCATGCCGAAGGCGAAGGTGACGATGCCCATGTGCTCGATCGACGAGTATGCGAACAGGCGCTTGATGTCCTTCTGGCGCGACAGGAGGAGCGCCGCCAGCACCACCGACACCAGCCCGAAGCCCATCATGAGCTTGCCCGCGATCGTCGTTTGCACGGCACCCTCGACCAGGACCTTGCAGCGCACGACCGCGTACAGCGCCACGTTCAGCAGCAAGCCCGAGAGTACGGCGGAAACCGGTGTGGGCCCCTCCGCGTGCGCGTCCGGCAGCCAGTTGTGAAGGGGGACGAGGCCGACCTTGGTGCCGTAGCCCACCAGCAGGAACACGAAGGCGAGCGACAGCACGACCGGGCCGAGCTCGCCCTTGACTGCGTTGAGCTCGGTCCACAGCAGCGCGCCGCCGCCCGCGCCGAGGAGCTTTTCCGCGGCGAAGTACAAAAGGATCGTGCCGAACAGCGCCTGCGCGATGCCCACGCCGCACAAGATGAAGTACTTCCAGGCCGCTTCCAGGCTCGCCGGCGTCCGGTACAGCGAGACCAGCAGCACGGTGGTGAGCGTGGCCGCCTCCATGGCAACCCAAAGGATCCCCATGTTGTTGGTGAGGAGCGCGAGCAGCATGGTGAACATGAAGAGCTGGAACATGCTGTGGTACAGCCGCAGCCGCGCCGCCGACAGCCGCTTGTGCTCCTCCTCGATGCGCATGTACGAGTCGGAGAAGATGGCGGTGGTAAACCCGACGAACGCGGTGAGGGCGACGAGGAACACGTTGAACGGATCGACGAAGAACTGGCGGTCGAGCGCGAGCAGCGGCCCTTCCCGCGCCACGCGCGCGGTCAGCGCGGCCGCGGCGAGGAAGGTGGCGAGGCTCGCCGCCATGTTGAGTTTCGCGGCGTGGCGGCGATGCCCGACCGCCGCGAGCGCCGCCGCGCCCGCGAGCGGGAGGCCGAGGACTGAGAGGATCTCGACCATCGCCGCTAATCGCCGTGCTCTTTCAGTCGCTCGAGATGCTTCAGGTCGAGGCTGTCGAACTGCTCGCGGATCTGGAAGAAGAACACGCCGAGGATCAGCATGGCCACCAGCACGTCGAGCGCGATGCCGAGCTCGACCACCATCGGCATGCCGTAGGTGGCGCTGGTGGCCGCGAAGAAGAGCCCGTTCTCCATCGACAAAAAGCCGATCACCTGCGGAATCGCCTTGCGGCGCGTGATCATCATCAGAAACGACAGCATCACCGTCGCCATCGCGATGCCGAGGGTGGCGCGCGTCACCGTACTCGCGAGCTGCGAGATCGGCACCGCCAGGTTGAACGAGAAGATCACCAGCACGAGTCCGACGATCATGGTCGTCGGCACGTTGATGAGACCTTCCACGTCCCACTTCACGTCGAGCTTGCGCACCAGTCGGTGCAGGAGCCAGGGCAGCAGGAGCACCTTGAGCGCGACGGTGATCGCGGTGGAGAAGTACAGGTGCGGCTGCGCGGTGGCGTAGGCGACGATGGCCGTCGAGCAGGCCAGCGCGAGGCCTTGCGCGGCGAAGAGGTCGATGAGCGTCACCACCCGCCGCTGCGCGAGCATCGCGAAGGCGAGCAGCAGCAACAGGGCGGCCAGCAGGTTGATGAGCTGCGCGTACAGTGGCAGAGCGCTCATGTCAGGCGCCGAGGAGGAGATTGACCAGCATGGCCAGCACCGCGAGCATGAACGCGGTGCCGAGGAACTCCGGCGCGCGGAAGATGCGCATCTTCGCCGACGCGGTCTCGATGAGCGCCAGCGCCGCGCCGCCGGCTGCGAGCTTGGCGACGAGCAGCGGCGCGGACGAGGCCACGGCCAGCCAGCCGGCGCCGCCGGTCACGATGCCGAACGGGAAAAACAGCGCGAGGCCGATGCACGAGTAGTTGAAGAGCTTGAGCGCCGCCGCCCACTCCATGAGCGCCAAGTGCCGCGCGGAGTACTCGAGCAGCATCGCCTCGTGGATCATGGTGAGCTCGAGGTGGGTCGCGGGATTGTCGACCGGAATGCGCGCGTTCTCGGCCAGCGACACCATGGTGAACGCGACCCCGGCGAAAGCGAGGCTCGGGTAGATGCCGATCTCGTTGTGCGCGAGCGTGTCGACGATCTCCGGCAGCGCGGTCGAGCCCGAGATCAGCGACGCGGTAAACAGCACCATCAGCAGCGCCGGCTCGGCGAGGAATCCGATGAACATGTCGCGGCGCGCGCCGAGCGAGCCGAACGCGGTGCCGATGTCCATGGCCGCGAGCGCCATGAACACGCGGGCGAGCGCGAACAGGCCGACCAGCGCGATCGCGTCGGCGGCGCGCGCGAACGGCAGGTCGGTGGCAAGCGAAGGCACGATGGCGGCCGCGCAGGTCATGGCGCCGAACACGATGTACGGCGCGAGCCGGAACACGGCCGACGCGCCCTCGGCGACCACGGCATCCTTCATGAACAGCTTGCGGATGGTGCGATAGGGCAGGAATAGCGGCGGCGCCTTGCGGTTGGAAAGCCACGCCCGGCATTGGTTGACCCAACCCACGAGCAACGGCGCGAGGGCGAGCGCGATGGCGACCTGGAGGAGCTGGGAGACGAAGCCGGATAGGTTCATTGGATGAACAGCAGGAGCGCGATCAGCGTGAAGAAGCTGTAGGTGAGATACACCGAGATGCGTCCCTGCTGGATGTAGCCCGCGAGGCGCGCCAGCGCTTCGCAAGCGCGGACGATCGGCGTGTACAGCCAGTGCCAGACGGGGTCGCTGACCGCGACGGCGTAGCGCGGATTGGCGTCGAACGGCGACGGCAGCTCGCGCTGCATGCGAAAGAACGGCTCGAAGACGGTCCGGATCGGCTGCCCGAAACCCTCCGCCGTGTCCTGCATGCGCGGCGTCTGCCCCGGGAAGCCGCAGTCCCAGGGTGGTGCGCGCCGCACGCGGCCGTGGTAGAGCCGGTGCACCACCTGCATCGTGAGCAGGACGACCGCCACGATCACCACGAGCACGACGAGCGGGCTGTAGCTCGAGCGGTCGGCGTTCACGGGTGCGAGCAGGAGCCAGTTGCTGTCGCTTCCCGTCGCGAGCGCGCGCGAGCCGACGAGCGCGAGGTTGATGGGATCGAGGAGCGCGATCACGTTGACCGGGACGACCCCCAGCACGACGCATCCGAGCGCCAAGTAGGCCAGTGCGATGCGCTCGAGCTTGCCGGCATCGTGCGCGTACGCGAGGTTGGGCTCGCGCATGCGTCCGAGGAAGACGATGCCGTAGAACTTCACCATCACGTAGGCGGCGAGTGCCACGGCGAGCACCAGCGCGGCCGTGGCCACCGGCACCAGCATGTTGACGAACGACTGCGGCAGGCTCGGCGTGAACAGGAACGCCTGCAGCAGCAGCCATTCGGACACGAAGCCGTTGAGCGGCGGCAGTCCCGCGATGGCGAGCGTGCCCACCAGCGCAAGGCCGGCTACCCAGGGCATGCGGTGGATGAGGCCGCCGAGCCTGCCCAGGCTGCGCTCGTGGGTGGAATGCAGCACCGAACCGGTGGCGAGGAAGAGGAGGCTCTTGAAGAATGCATGGTTGAGGCAGTGGTACAGCACCGCGGTCATCGAGATCGCCGCGAGCAGCGGCTTGTCGTAGGCCCGGAACAGGATGGCGAGGCCGAACCCGGCCGCGATGATGCCGATGTTCTCGATCGAGGAATAGGCGAGCAGGCGCTTCATGTCGCTTTG
>JADLEZ010000408.1 GCA_020845855.1 Burkholderiales bacterium | reverse complement strand
GTTGGGGCGCGCGGCCCCACGTGATCCAAGGCGATTCCGTCCTGACCTTCGGGGAGTTCCGCGCCGCCGTCACGGGCAAGGCGCGCGAGCTCGTGGAGCTTGGCATCAAGCCTCGGGATCGCATCCTGGTCCTGGGCTGGAACGGCCCGGAGTGGATCGTCAATTTCTGGGGCTGCCTTGCCGCGGGCGCCGTGCCGGTGCTCGCCAATACCTGGTGGAGCGCAGTGGAGGTCGCGAACGCAATCGCGCTGATGACGCCCGCCCTGACGCTTGCGGACACGTCGGCCGCCGTCAAGATGCCCGCGGGAGCCCGCTGTGGCCCTTGGGCGATTCCCGCCATGAACGGACGAGAGCGAGCGCTGCCCCCGGGTTCGCAGGACGAAGAGGAAACCGCGCTCGTCATCTTCACGTCGGGCACGTCGGGCCAGCCCAAGGCGGTCGTGCTTTCGCATCGCGCCGTGCTCGCCCGCTTGCACATGACGCTGCAGGTCACGAAGAAGCTTCCCCATCAAGTCGACGACGACGCGGGCGACGTCGCCCTCATCACCGGTCCGCTCTTTCACGTGGGCCAGATGCAGACCTTGCTGCGTGCCGTCGTCGTCGGCGATTCCCTGGTCGTCATGCAGGGCCGCTACGACCCGGGCGAAGTGCTCGCGATGATCGAGCGGCACAAGATCAATCGCTGGACCGCCGTGCCGACCATGGTGTCGCGTCTTCTCGACCACCCGGATGTACCGCGCCGGGACTTGAGCAGCCTGAAGTCCATCAGCATCGGCGGCGCACCGGTTCACGCCGAGCTGATGCAGCGCATGCGCACCGGATTGCCGAGCGTCAGCCCCCGCATTCCCACGGGATACGGATTGACGGAGAACGGCGGGCAAGCGACCGGCTCCGCAGGTTCGGAGAAGGTGGAGCTCCTGGGCTCGACCGGCCGGCCGATGCCGCTGGTCGAGATCAGATTCCTGGAGCACCCGGGGTTACCCGATGGCGAGATCCTGCTGCGCTCGCCGACGCAGATGACGGAGTACTACGGCCTCGAGGAGTCCCCCATCGACAAGGAGGGCTGGCTCCATACCGGCGACCTCGGGCGGCTCGACGACAAGGGCAACCTGTGGATCACCGGGCGCAGCAAGGACATGATCATTCGCGGTGGCGAGAACATCGCGCCTGCCGCCGTCGAGCGTGCGCTGATGAGCATCGCGGGCGTGAGCGAAGCCGTGGTGTTCGGCATCCCGCACAAAGACCTCGGCGAGGAAGTCATGGCGGTCGTCGTCGTCGAAGACGAGCTGACCGCGGCGCAGCTCGAGGACAAGCTCAAGGGCAACGTCGCGTCGTTCGCTATCCCGAGCCTGTGGCGCGTGCAGAAAGAGCCGTTGCCGACCAACCCTGCGGGCAAGGTCGACAAGCCGGTCATCAGCGCGCAGGCCCGCGCCGATATCGCGCGCGAGCGGGCGGGCGGCTAAGGTCGGGAAGGAGACTTCGGATATGCGTTCGTTCCAGCACATCACGCCGCCGCTGCGTCTTTTCAGCGGACCGGACAGCCTCGAATTCCTCGGCCGCGAGCTCGAGCGCCTCGGCAGCAGCCGGGCAGTGATCTTCACGGGGCCGTGGGCGCGGGGTCCCATGCTTGACGCGGTGCGCTCCGGGATGGGAACGCGTTGCGCCGGTGTGTTCGAGGGCGTGGTCGCCCACAGTCCCATCGAGTCGGTCGTTGCGGCCGCCGAGGAGCTGAAGCGCCGGAGCGCCGACGCGGTGGTGGCGCTGGGCGGCGGCTCGTCGATCGTGACCGCCCGTGCCGGTAGCATCCTCGCGGCGGAGAACAGGGACGTGCGAAGCCTGTGCACCACGCGCGACGCGGAGGGCAAGCTGCACAGCCCGAAACTCCTGGCGCCCAAGCTTCCCCAATTGATCGTGCCGACCACGCCGACCACTGCCATGGTCAAGGCGGGCAGCGCGGTCTTCGATCCTGCCACCGGCGAGCGTCTCGCCATGTACGATCCCAAGACGCGCGCACACGCGATCTTCATCCACCCCGAGCTCATCCGCTCGTCGCCGCGGTCCCTCATGGTCAGCGCGAGCCTCAATACGTTCGCGATGGCCATCGAGGGTCTCATGTCGCGCACCGGCGACCCCATTGCCGACGCGCTGCTCATGCACGCATTGCGGCTGCTGGTCGAGCGCATGCCCAGCAAGGCACTGGACGACGACCTGGACGCGCGCGGCGACGTCATGCTGGCGGCGGTGCTGTGCGGGCAAGGGTCCGACTACGCTGCCGCAGGGATCACGACCGTGCTCGGCCACGCCATCGGCGCGCGCTTTCACCTCGACAACGGTCTGATCAACGCAATCGTGCTGGGACACGTCCTGCGGTTCAACGCCGAAGCGGCCGCGGCAGGACTGGCCAAGATCGCCGCTGCGCTGGGTCTTGCGAGCGATGCCCCCGTGTCCGCGATCGCGGGCAAGGTCGAGGCGTTGTTCGAGCAGCTCGGGGTGCCGCAACGGCTGCGCGACGTCAAGGTGCCGCGCGACGCGCTACCCGATGTCGCGGCCCACGCAATGGGGGACTGGTTCTTACGCGGCAACCCGCGCCCGGTGCGCGAGGCGGCGGAGCTGCGGCAGATCCTGGACGACGTGTGGTGAGTAAGGTTCCTTAGATCGCTTCGCGCGGCTTCACGGTTCGCCGCGCCCACGAGTCGACGTGCCGCAGCAGGACCTGGCCGAGCTTCTTCGCGCGCGGCTGCACTTCGGACATGGGGCCTACCAGCGTGATCGAGGCGACCGGCTCGCCCGCGGCATTGTGAACCGCGGCGGCGATGGCGAAGCGGCCACGGTGCGCGTTGGTCGCGATGCGCGTGCGCTTGATCGCCTCGTACTCGGTGAGGAACAGGTCGACGAGGTCGTGCTCTTCCGCGCTGCGCCGGCGCAGGTAGGCATCGCGATCGGGACCCGATTGCTCGGCCAGCAGCGCCTTACCCCCGGCCGTGATCAGGAGCGTGCGTCGGATATTCGTGCGCGCTTCGAACCCGGCGACGTGGTCGCTTCCGGCTTCCGCGATGTAGATCAGGTGATCGCCGGCCTGCACACCCAGGAAGGCGGCGACGCCGGTTTCCCTTGCCAGGGCAACGAGATCTTCGTGCGTCACGAGGCCGGCGCGGATGTGCCCGCTCGCCATGGTCAGGCCGTATACGGCGGGGCCGAGATAGAAGCGATGGTGGTCTTCGTAGAGCCAACCCTTGGCGAGCAATCCCCCGATGAAGCCGTGCACCGAGCTCTTCGCCGCGTCGAGCGCGCGCACCAGCTCGGCGAAGGTCATGCCGGGGTTGTAGACGACCTCCTCGAGGATGCGCGTGACCCGGTCGATGGTCCGATGGTTCTGCGGCGCGCGCCGGGCGCGGGTCGTGGGCGCGCCTTCGTCCTGCTTCGCTGCCGCGGGCGTGCGCTTGGCGACAGGCGCCTTCCGGGCGGCCGTGACGCGCGTGTCCGCGCCGCGCTGAGACTTCGGTCGGGCGGCCGGCCTGCGTTCTTCCGAATCGGGCATGGGCGCGATTGTACCGCGGGGCGATGCTGTTTCAACTGCGTCGGGGGTGCAACGCCGAGCCCCAGCGGCCTAGCGTAACGAAGCCCGCGGGATCGACGTGGCGTGGGGCCAGCGCGGGAAGGTCCGGCGCGCGGGTGAAGATCTGCGGCGCAAGCGCACGCAGGATCGCGAGCGTCGCGGGATCGGCGAGCGTTTCCAGTGCCGTGGGGTCGTTCCACACGAGGCGGCCTCGCTCGAATCGCGCGTAGATGCGCCCGCTTTCGCGCTGCGCGAGGTTCAAGACCGGGAACTCCTGTGCGCAGAGACGCACGAACGTGACGCTGTCTTCCGTGCCTGGCCGGGCGTCGTCGGGATACAACTCGTCCGCGCTTCGGGCATCGACGTTGATCCTGCGGTAACGATCCATTTCCGCCAGGCGCTTCACATCGAGGATGTTGAGCTCGCCGCGGGTACCGAACGCAACCGAGAGCGGCACTTCTCCCCTGGGCACGTCGTTGTCGACGAACTCGTAGTGCTGGTTGCCGCTTTCGGGGTGCAGCGCGCGAGCGAGGAAGAACGCTTGCATGCCGGAGTAGGCGTCGGCGTTGTGGGCCAGGATGTCGTCGAGCGCCTTGTAGCGGCCCAGCTCGCGGCCGCGGTTCCAGGCCCGTTCGACCGTCTGCTCCGGCGGCGTGATCATGAACAGGTAGTAGACGAGCCGCCGCATCCCGAGACGGGCGAGGAGCTGGCGCTGCTCTGCCGAGTGCGGGGCAAAGCTGTCGAAGCGGAAGCGATCGATGAGCATGTGCGGCAGCGCCCCGGCGGCGGCTTTGCGATCGAGGTGGCGGTCGAGCTTGCGGTCGACCACCTCGAGCTCGTGACTGGTGAACATACCGAAGTACTTGGAACGCGGCCCCAGCGAATCGATGTCGAGGAGGTCGCGGCGGAAGATGTCGGGGCTGATCAGCGCAAAGTCGCTCCAGCGCGCGCCCATCCGCGCGGCAAGCGACCGCAGCAATGGCCGCATCGTGCTCTTGCCGGCCGCCGACGCGCCCTTGGTCGAGAACGCGATGGGGCGATCCTGGGGCGGTAGCGGCCGGAAGCCTTCCGCGGCGGCGGCGGCGGCGATCAGCGGTCCGGCTGCGTCGGCGATGACCTCCGCGCAGTAGGTATTGCAGGCGAGGCCGGTCACGATCGGCGCGAGCAGTTCCGGGGTGCCCCACAGGCGACCATGCTCGCAGCGAACGGCCGAGATCACGCGGATCAATGCACCGTACGTGGCCATGGCGATGCCGTGCTCCCGGCTCTTTGCGTGGAGACGCTCGATCAGACGCTCTTCCTCGGCGGAAGGATCATCGACCGGGCCCGGCGGCGAGACCCGCCGGAACCACCGGCGCGGACCGAGCAGGATCGTTGACCTCGCCGGGGTGCGCCCGAAGGCGCCCGCAAGCTCCTGCTCCACGATCCTGGCGATTGCCTCGCGCCCGCTCGCGTAGTCCGCGACCAGCCGGGGGAGGTGGGGGGCGAGGTGCTGCTGGATTGCCCGGGTCATGCCGCGGAAATTGACCCCGAGGCTCGCGACGGCCGCGCCCTCGGGATCCGGTACTTCGTAATCGGCGATCACCCGCACCAGCACCTCGTGCTGCACCATGCGCTCCGGCCGCCAGGCGACGAGGTTCACGGGGGACAAGCCGGTGACCGTCGCGAGTTCGACCGCCTCTGCATAGGAAGTGAGGACGTTGTCCGGTCGAAAGATCGTGCAGAGGCTCCACAGTTCCGGTGTCAATTGCGAGCTGATGCCGGGATTCCATGGGCCGAAGGCCTGGTCGACGTGGTCATCCCGGATGCCGGCGGTCGTCATCGCCCTCCCGATTTCATTTGACAAGGCTCACGGGGTAGTCTAGCATTGGATCGTGGGTACGATCAATGGTTCATTATTACGGACTTTAGCGAACGATACGCAGCACTCCACAGGAGAAAAAGATGACACGCTTCATGATCGTTCTTCGACGGCTCGCGCTGGCGGCCTTGGCGCTAACGGTGCCTGCGCTCTCGCTCGCGCAGGCGAAGTGGCCGATGGAAAAGCCCATGCTCATCGTGGTCCCGTGGCCCGCGGGCTCGAGCTTCGATGTCGTGGCTCGCCTCCTCGCGGACGGCATCCACAAAAAGTACGGCAACACCGTGATCGTGGAGAACAAGACCGGCGCGTCCGGCAACATCGGACAGGCATTCGTCGCGAACGCCAAGCCCGACGGTTACACCTGGATCGTCACCACCCCGGGCCCGGCCGCGAACAATGCGCTGACGTTCAAGAACCTTCCTTACAATCCGCTCACGGACTTCACGTTCGTCGCGCTTACCAACCGCGACCCGAACGTCATGGTGGTGCGCAAGGGGCTCAACGTCAACAGCTTCAAGGAATTCATCGCCTACGCCAAGGCGAACCCGGGGACCGTGAAGATGGGCAGCCCGGGCAACGGCTCCTATTCGCACATGACCCAGCTCGCGCTCCAGGACCTGGCCGGCGTCGAGTTCAACATCATTCCTTACCGCGGCCCGCCGCAGGTGCTGCAGGATCTGTTGGGCGGTCACCTGGATGCCGGCATGGCGCTGATCGGCAACTTCATGCCGCAGGTCCGGTCCGGCGAGCTCAAGGTGCTGGTGGTGTTCGGCGAGAAGCGTGATCCGGCGCTGCCCAATGTCCCGACGCTCATCGAGGAGGGTTACCCCTTCTTCTCGCAGCCCTGGACCGGCATGGAAGGGCCCAAAGGCGTGCCGCGGGAGATCGTCCTCGAGATGAACAAGACGGTCAACGACATCCTTAAGGACAAGGCCAACGTCGAGAAGCTCGCGTTGCGCGGCATGACAGCGGCGCCGTCCACCCCCGAGGAATTCGAGAAAGTGGTCAGGGGCGAGCTCGACAAGTGGCGGCCGATCATCACGAAGTACAAAGTTTCGGCCGAATGAGTGAGCGGGCCGAGGCGAGAGAGCGAGGCGCGCGAGCGAAAGCGAGCGCAGGCCCGAAGGGCGCGTCGCCGAGCAACCGAGGCGGAGCGACACGTGAGCCCGACGACGTCTACTGTGGGCCGAGGAGCTCCGCGAAGCCGAGGGAGGCGCGAAGCGCGCGTCCGCGAGCGATTGAGGCGAGGCGACGCGTGAAAGTTGCGTCTGGCAGTTGGGGACAAGGAGCCGAGGAGTAGGGCATGGAAAATAGCGAACTTCGCGCCAAGGGGCGGGCCATGCGCCGCAAGCTGGTCGGCGACGCGTACGCGGACAAACTCGACAGGGGGCTGTACGCCGACCCTATCATGGAGAAGTACGGCGAGCTTACGCAGGAGCTCGTGTTCGGGATGGTGTGGACGCGCCCCGGCCTCGATCTGAAGACCAAGACGCTGATCACCCTCGTTTCCGATGCCGCCACCGGACGCACCGAAGAGCTGAAGGTTCACCTGCGCTTCGCGCGTAACCACGGCTGGACCGAGGACGAGCTGGTCGAGGCACTGCTGCATCTCGTCGCTTACGTCGGGGCACCGCTCGTGCGCGAGGCGATGGTGGCCGCCACGGAAGCGTTCGCCGAGATGCGGGCCGAGAAGTGAACTTGTCGAAGGAAAATCAGGGAAAACCACGATGAAGATGACCGCGGCCGTGATGTACGAGCAGGGCTTGCCCACGCCCTACGCCAAGAGCAATCCCTTCCGGATCGAGGAGGTGGACCTCGACGGCCCCGGCGAAGGCGAGGTCCTGGTCGAGGTCAAGGCGGCCGGGCTCTGCCACTCCGACCTCTCGCAGGTTGCGGGACTGCGCAAGCGCAAGCTGCCGGTCGTCGGCGGCCACGAGGGCGCCGGCATCGTGCGCGAAGTCGGCCGCGGGGTGACGCGCCTGAAACCCGGCGATCACGTCGTCATGACGGTGGCGTCGGGATGCGGCCACTGCCGGCCCTGCGTCGACAGCCGGCCCGCGCTCTGCGATACGGTCGGGGCGTCGCGCGGCGCCGGGACGCTCGCGAACGGCCTGCGCAAGCTGAGCCGTGGCGGTGAGCCGATCTATCACTACAGCGGTGTGTCCTCGTTCGCGCAGTACTCGGTCACGGTGCCGGGCACACTCATCAAGGCGGATCCCGCAGTTCCGCTGGATGTCGCGGCCATGTTCGGCTGCGCAGTGGTGACCGGCGCGGGCGCCGTGTTCAACTCGGCGAAGGTACGCCCTGGTCAGAGCGTGGCCGTGTTCGGACTTGGGGGTGTGGGTCTCAACTCCGTCATGGCGGCCAGGATCTCCGGCGCCTCCCCGATCATCGGCATCGACATCAACGACACGAAGTTCCCGCTAGCCAAAGAAGTCGGGTGTACGCATACGTTCTCGGCGCTCGACCCGAACCTCGTGCAGGCGGTGAAGGACCTCACGCAAGGAGGTGTGGACTTCGCGGTGGAGGTTTCGGGCGCGAAGCCCGCCATGGCCTCGGCCAATGCGATCACGCGCAAAGGCGGCGAGATCATCTGCGTGGGACTCGGCGCATCCGGCGAGATGTACCAATATGCGCACGCGATGCTGGTCGGCGAGGAGAAGGCGTTTCGCGGCTCCTTCATGGGGACGGGGGTCGTCGAGCGCGACCTTCCGCGGTACCTCCAGTATTTCATGGACGGCAGGATGCCGGTCGATCGTTTGAAGAGCGGGACCATGACCTTCGATGAGCTGAATCACAACCTCGATCTGCTCGACCGCGGTGAAGTCGTGCGCCAGGTACTACTACCCAACGGATGAGGACATGATCATGCGCAGCACACACTTCGTTTTCGCTTTGGCCTGCTTGATGCTGGCAGTGGGCGACGGATGGGCGCAGGCGGACTTTCCGAACAAGCCAATCCGGGTTGTCGTAACCGTCGCGGCGGGCGCGGCTTCCGACACGATCGCCCGCCGCCTCGGCGAGCAGGCCGGGAAAGCACTCGGCCAGCAGGTGATCGTCGAGAACAAGCCAGGCGCGCAGAGCATGATCGCCGCGCGCTACGTTGCCAAGGCGCCGCACGACGGCTACACGCTCCTGGTCGGCTCGAATACGACGCACGCTGCCAATCCGTACCTCGTCAAGGACCTGGGCTACGACCCCGTCAAAGACTTCACGCCCATCACGTTGTGGACGGTCAACCCGTTGCTGCTCGTCGTCAACTCGGAGCTACCCGTGCGGACGGTGCAGGAATTCGTGAAGTACGCCAAGGATCGGCCGGGAAAGCTCAACTACGGCGTCGGGAACACGGGAGGGCTCGTGGCAGTACAGCTCCTGAAGTCTCAAACCGGCATCGAGGCAACGCCGGTGAACTATCAGGGGACCGCACCCGCCATGACGGACCTGGCCGCGGGCCGACTCGACTTCATGGTGACCGACCCGAGTGTGGTACGGTCCTTCGTCCAGCAGGGCAAGGTCCGCGTGCTGGGCATTACGTCCAAGCAAAAGCTTGCGTCCTTTCCCGACGTGGCGACACTCTCGGAATCGGGGCTGCCTGGCTACGACTATGCGTCGTGGGTGGGGCTTTTCGCCCCGTCAGGCACGCCACCGGAGGTGGTGCGGCGAATCCAGGCCGCCTACGCCAAAGCGCTCGCGGATCCGGCCAACCAGAAGTTCTTGTCGGACCTCGGCATGATCGCGGAGAGCTCCACGCCGGATCAACTCGAGAAGTTCGTGCAGAAGCAGCTCGAGTTCTGGGGCCGCCTCACGAAGGAAGCAGGGCTCACGCCGCAATAACAAGTGACTGTCAGGACATTACTGCAATGAGTGCTACCCCTGCGCCCACGCGCAACGCCAAGGCGGCACCCGACCTGGTGGTCGTGCTTGCCCGCTTCGCATCCACGATCGAGGCCGCAAAGTTGGATGCGGTCGTGGTCAAGGCCGTCAAGACCAACATCGGCGACACGCTGTCGTGCGCGCTCGCGGGCTCGTCCGCGAAGGCGATCGCCGAGGTATCGGGGCTCGTCAAGGCGTGGGCGGGCACGCCGCAGGCCGACATGTTCGTGCTGGGAGGCAAGTACCCCGCGCACCACGCGGCGTGGGTCAACGGCGGCATGTCGCATGCACGCGACTACGACGACACCCACGATGCCGCGATCCTGCACGCCGGCGTGTCGACCGTGCCGGCCGCGATCGCCGCGGGTCAGTTGCGCGGCAAGCTTTCGGGCGCCGACCTGATCGCGGCCGTGGCCGCGGGACTGGAAGTCACCTGCCGGCTCGGGGTGGCCATCAAGGTCGACATCATCGAGAGCGGCTTCATCTACACCTCGTTGCTCGGCTACTTCGGTGCGACCGCGGCGGCAGGGCGCGCGCTCGGCCTTACGCCGGATGAAATGGTCAACGCCTTCGGGATCGTCTACAGCTCGGTGGCCGGCAACC
>JADLEZ010000407.1 GCA_020845855.1 Burkholderiales bacterium | reverse complement strand
CTCGGGAAAGGCCGCGGCGAAGATCGGCTGCAACCCGTTCATCCCGAGCACGAAGAGCACGAGCAGCGCCGTGAACCAGGTCAATGGGTCGCGTGCAACGGCGCGCAAGCGCACGCGCGACCGATGCTCCTCGCTCACGGCCTGCGCCTGGTGACGTCGCCCACGTCGATCACGCCGACCGTACGCCCGTCCGCATCGGCAACGGGGAGCCGCGCGGCCCCGCGTGCGATCGCCGTCGACAGGGCTACGCGCAGCGTTGCCGTCAGCGGAATAGGCTCGCCCGGGGCCGTTTCGTCGCGACGGACGAGCGAGGCCACGGCGTCGAGGCCGAGGAGCTTGATGCCGATGTCGCTGCGGCCGACGAAGTCGGAGACGAAATCGGTGGCCGGATGCACCAGGAATTCGCGCGCGGTGCCGACCTGGACGATGCGGCCGCGATCGAGCAGAACGATGCGCGTGGCAAGCCGCAGCGCCTCATCGATGTCGTGCGTCACGAACAGGATGGTCTTGCCCGACGTCTGGTGGATGCCCGCGAGTTGGTGTTGCAAGGCGTCGCGGGTGACCGGGTCGAGCGAGCCGAAGGGTTCGTCCATCAGCAGGATGTCGGGATCGGCGGCCAGCGCCCGCGCCACGCCGACGCGTTGCTGCTGTCCCCCGGACAACTGGTGCGGATAGCGGCGGCGATAGGCTTCCGGCGCGAGATCCAGGAGCTCCATCAGCTCGGTGACCCGGTCGCGCACGCGCGCGCGCGTCCAGCCCAGGAGCTCCGGCACCGTGGCGATGTTCTGTTCCACGGTCCAATGCGGAAAGAGCCCGATCGACTGGATCGCGTAGCCCATACGGCGGCGCAGCGTCTCCGGCTCGAAGCGCCGGATCTCCTCGTCCGCGAACAGGATGCGCCCGCGGTCGTGCTCGACCATGCGGTTGACGAGCTTCAGCATCGTCGACTTGCCTGAACCGGAGCGGCCGATGACCACGACGAACTCGCCTTTCCCGATCGAAAGCGAAACGTCGTCGATGGCCACCCGGTCGGCGAACGCCTTGCCGACGTGCTCGAACGTGATCATCCGTACGCGGTGACGCGACGGCCGGCCAGGAGCCGAAGGACGGCGTCCGCCGCGATCGCCAGCGCGACGACGGGAATGACGCCGAGCAGGACGAGGTCGAGCGCACCGCTCGCGAGCCCCTGGAACACGAGCGCGCCCAGTCCACCGGCGCCGATCAGGGCGGCAACCACCGCAAGGCCGATCGCCTGCACCGCGGCGACGCGTACCCCGGAAAGGAAAACCGGCATGGCGATGGGCAATTCGACCTTGCGAAAGACCTGCCCACGGGTGAGCCCCATGCCGGTCGCCGCTTCGACGACCGGCCGCGGCACCTGGGCGAGGCCCGCGACCGTGCTGCGCACGACAGGCAGCAACGAGTAGAGGACGAGCGCGATCACCGCCGGCGCCATGCCGATGCCGCCGATACCAACGTGACGCAATCCCGGGAGTGCGCTTGCGAGCAGCGCGAGCGGCACCATCAGCAGGCCGAACAAGGCAATGGACGGTACGGTCTGAATGACGTTGAGGACGGCGAAGACCGGTGCCTGCAGCTTCGCGCGGCGATACAGCGCGATGCCGATCGGAATGCCGGCGGCGAGCGTGGGCAGCAGCGAGGCGGCGACGATTTCGATGTGCCGCAGGAGCGCGCCGGCGAAGACGTCTTTGCGCGTTGCGTATTCCCGGAGGAGCGAGAGCTGTCCGAGCTCGCCTGCGGCGAGCAGGGCGGCGACGGGCGTGAGGACGGCGAGGTGAACGAGAGCGGCGGCCACCGGGCCGAGACGCATCCGCTCGACAGCGTCGACCGCGGCGAGCCACGCCGTGAGCGCGAGCAGCCAGAAGCCGCCGCCAAGCGCGGTGCGGCTCGCCGCCGATGCCGTTTCCGCCAGCCGGGCAGCGTAGCCGCCGGCGAGCCATGCGAGCCCGAAGAGCAACGCCGCCGCCGAGACCACGACCGCCACGTGCGTGCGCCGGCGCTGCCGCAGGAAGACGCCGAGCACGAGGACCGCGGCTGGCAGCAGGAGCAAGCCGTGGCGTGGGTCGAGAACCTGTGCGAGGGGAACCGTGGTCCCGCTCGCCAGACGGTTGGGGGCGACCGTCAGGAACGCAAGGCCCCAGGCGGCAAGCGACGCGCACGCTACGAGGAAGAGCAGAACGCGGTTCCTCACCGCGTGATGAAGCCCTTGGCTTTCAGGTAAGCCGCGGCCACCCGCTTCGCATCCTGCCCCTCGACCGCGATCCTGGCATTGAGCGTTTGCAGCGTTCGCGTATCGAGCGAGCGGAAGACCGGGGCCAGCGCATTCTTGATCGCGGGATAGCGGTTCAGCACGTCCGCGCGAACGATGGGTGCGGGCGCGTACACCGGCTGAATGCCCTTCGGATCGTCCATGACCACGAGCCCGAGGGCCGCGAGCGCGCCGTCGGTGCCGTAGGCCATGGCGGCGTTGACGTCGGACGTGCCCTCGGCGGCGGCTTTGATCGTCACCGCGGTGTCGCCGCCCGCCAACGTGAGAACCTGGTCCGGGCGGAGCTTGAATCCGTACGCGGCCTCGAACGCCGGCAGCGCGTCGGATCGTTCCACGAACTCGGCGGAAGCGGCAAGCTTGAACCGGCCCCCGGAGGAAATCCATTTGCCGAGGTCAGCCAGCGACTTAAGGCCGTTGGCCGCGGCGACGTCCTTACGTACCGCGATTGCCCACGTGTTGTTCGCGGGCGCCGGCTCGAGCCAGACGATCCGGTTCTTCTCGAAGTCGAGCTTCTTGACCCGTTCGTAACCGGCCTTGGCATTCTTCCAGGCAGGGTCCTTCTCGTCGCCGAAGAAGAACGCGCCGTTGCCAGTGTACTCCGGGTAGATGTCGATCTCGCCGGCCAGGATCGCGCCGCGGACGATCTTGGTCGTTCCCAACTGAACCTTGTTCTCGGTCTTGATGCCCTTGGCTTCCAGCGCCAGGATGATCATGTTTCCGAGCAGCGACCCTTCGGTATCGATCTTGGAGCCGACGCGCACGGGCGATTGTGCATGCGCGATCGGGTGCGCCGCGATAACCGCGATCGCGAACGCACACCATGCAAGTCGTGAGAAGAAAGCGTTCATGTGAGTCCTGTCCGGGATTCAGCGCATCAGGGCAGTATTTCGGCTCCGAGGCCGCAGGTCAAGCGGCGATCGCGGATCGAATGACAACGCTCGGCTCATGGGATAAAATCAATTCTGTCTAGACAGAGGCAGCGATGGAGCGCATCGGAATCTACGACGCACGGGCCAGGCTGTCG
>JADLEZ010000406.1 GCA_020845855.1 Burkholderiales bacterium | reverse complement strand
GAAGCCGGCGCCTCCGGTGACCAGGACCCGCATGCGCCCCCTTACGCCTTTACCGTGTCGAGGTAGGGCTTGGTCTCGAAATACTTCGAAGCGGGCACCGGGTTCTGAATGTTGGCGAAGCGCACGAAGAAGTCGGTCACCTGCTGCAGCCACCCGGTGACGGTGCCGTCCGCGTACAGCTTCCGCCATTCGGCGGACGTGAACATCTTCTGCGCCTTGTACTGCTCCTTCAAGTCGGCAAGCGGCACCTCCTTGTAGTGCGCCTTCTGGATGGCCTCGAGTGCCGCGTCCGAGTTGGCGACCAGGTAATCGTTGGCGTCGACCCAGCCACGGATGATGCGCGGCAGGACGGCGTAGTTCTTGTCGTAGTAATCGGCGCGAGTCGCCCAGCCGCCGACGATCGCCGCCTTCGGGTAGTACGCCGAGGCGTCGACCAGCATCTTCGACCCCGGCACCTTCTCGCGGGCGATGACGTTGAATGGCACCCACAGCGCCACCGCGGGCACGGCGCCGGAGACGAACGAGGTGACGGCCTCCGCCATGCGCTGGTTCACGATTTCCACGTCCTTGCCCGGATCGAGGCCGTTCGCGCGCAGCGCGTTGTCGAGGAACACGTGGGCGGTGGTGCCCGTGGTGGTGGAAATCTTCTTGCCCTTGAGATCGGCGAAGCTGCTCACTACCTTGTCCGGCCGCACCCAGAGCTGGGCCGTGGCGAACTCGACGTTGTTGATGAGGAACGCCTTGCCCTGGCCGCGTGCCGGGAAATTCGAGATAACGGCGCCGGTCACCAGCATGTCGATGCTGCCGCCGATCATCGCCTGAAAGAGCTCGAGGCCGGTGGTGAACTGCACGAGGTCGAGCTCGACTCCCTGCTTGCCGAAGGTGCCGCGGTCGACCCCGGTCCAGATCTGGCCGTCGACCGCCAGCGTGTGAAGGTAGCCCACCTTGACCTTGGCGCGCGCCTGCGCGATCGCGGGCGCTCCCATCGCCGCGAGCGCGAGCCCACCCGTCCCCTGCAAGAAGCCTCGCCGGTCCATGCTCATCTTCGTCTCCTCCTTGAAACGTTCATCGGGACTGCCCTACCGTCTGCCGCGCCTGGGCAGCGTACTCCTTCATGACGAGATCGCGCACGTGCGAACGCAGATCGCCGAACTCGTGCGTCTCGTGCAGCGACTGCTCGCGCGGATGGCGGAACGGCACCGCGACGATCTCGCGGATGCGCGCGGGACGCGCCGTCATCACCACGATCCGGTCCGAGAGATAAACCGCTTCCTCGACCGAGTGGGTAATCAGCATGACCGTCTTGCCCTCGGTGTGCAAGACCTCGATCAGCAGATCCTGCATCGCGCTGCGCGTCTGCGCGTCGAGCGCGCCGAACGGCTCGTCCATGAGCAGGAACTGCGGCCGCACGGCGTACGCGCGGGCGATCGCGAGGCGCTGGCGCATACCGCCGGACAGCGTCTTCGGCCAGGCATCGGCGAAGTCGGCGAGGCCCATGAGCTGCATGTAGCGCTCGCAGATCGCGGCGCGCTCCGGCGCCGGCACCCGGCTCGCGCGCAGGTTGAGACCGAAGGCGATGTTCTGGCGCACGGTGAGCCACGGAAACACGCCGTACTCCTGGAAGATCACGCCGCGGTCGGGTCCGGGGCCCGCCACCGGCGCGCCGTCGAGCAGGACGCGACCCGCGGTCGGCTTGACGAAGCCGGCAACGAGATTCATGGTCGTGGTCTTGCCGCAGCCGGAGGGACCGATGATGGAGACGAACTCGCCGTCGCCAACGCGGTAGGAGACGTCTTCGACGACGCGCAGCGACCCTGCCGCCGTCGCGAATTCCATGCTCACCCGGTCGAAGACGATGCGGTCGCGCGCCTCGGTCACGCGATGCGCTCCTGCCAGGCGACGAAGCGGCGCGCTACCGCGCGCAGCACGAGGTCCATGAACAACGCGATGAAGCCGATGCAGATGATGCCGACGTAGATGGTGTCGAGCTGGAAGAAGGAGGCGGCGTTCTGGATGAGCGAGCCCAAGCCCGTCTGGGCGGCGATGAGCTCTGAGGCGACCAGCGTCGCCCACGCGACCCCGAGCGCCACCCGCAGCGCCGTGAGCATATGCGGAACGGCGAGCGGAACGATGACCTTGAGGAAGATCTCGTCGTCACGCGCGCCGAGCGTGCGCGCCACCCGCACGTAGATCGGGCTGATCTGGGCGATGCCCTCGTACATGACGATGACCCCCGCGAAGAACGAGGCGTAGAAGAGGATCACCACCTTCGCGAGCTCGCCGATGCCGAAGTAGACGATGACGAGCGGAATCAGCGCGATCGGGGGCAGGGCCCGGAAGAAGTTGAGCAGGGGATCGATGAATCGCCTCGTCTCGCGGTACCAGCCCAGGACGAAGCCCACGGGCACCGCGCACAGGATGCCGAGGGTCACGCCCAGGAAGACGCGGCGGGTAGACACCCAGACGTCTTCCGGCAGCCGGTCGCGCGCGAGCGTCAGGAACTTGTCGGCCACCGCGCCCGGCGTGGGCACCAGCGCGGGGTTGATGAGGCCGCTGTGGTGGATGGCGTACCAGAGGGCGACGATCGCCGCCCATGGGGCGAGGATCAGCAGGAGACGGCGCACGATCGTCGAACCGCCAGCGGCGTCAGCGATACTGCGCGGCGATCTCTTGCCTCACCTGCGCGCGGAGTTGGTCGAATCCGAATTCGGCGAGCGGCTTGCCGTTGACGAAGAACGTCGGCGGGGGCTGCCAACGCGAGCAGCGTAGCGGGCAGGTGGGTGGAACGAAGGACTGGTCGTACTGCCGTCATTTGGCCTGATCCGTTCATGTGAGCCGGTTCGCACTGAATACGATGTACCGGCCGCGGAGTCAAGCCCGGGCGGGATTATCATCGTGGCCGAGCAGTGCGAACCGGCAGCGAAGGGAGCCACGCCATGAAGATGCCGTCGAACACGCCGCCTCCGAAGGATTCCCGGGAGCTCTGGAAGCACTTTGCCGACACCTACTTCTCCCTTCGCATCGGGCTCGCCGTGCTCGCCGCCGCGATGCCGTTCGTGCTCTATGGGTACGGCAAGTGGAACGGCCTCGACCTGCAGCCGTCGATGAGCCGCTACTTCTGGGCGGCGGCGCCGGACCAGTGCGCGTCGTTTCCGCTGCGAACCGTCTTCACCGGATTTCTGTTCGCCATCGGCGCCGGCCTGTATCTGTACAAGGGACTGACGGAGCGCGAGAACTGGCTGCTCAACGCCGCGGCCGTGTGCGCCGGGCTGGTCGCGATCTTTCCGGAAAGACTGAGGTTGGAAGAGGCTGACCGCGATCCGGGACTGGCACAGCTCTTCGCCACCTGCCCGGCGGTGAAGGCGTGGGCAGCAGGGTCCGCGCCGTCCGTGCTGTCCGTGCATTACATTGCTGCGGTCGTGCTGTTCCTGCTGCTGGCGGCGGTCGCCTGGTTCTGCACGAGCAAGAGCCTCGAGTATCTTCCGGTCGGTCAAGACGCCGCGAGGTTCCGGCGCCGGTACAAGATTATTGCGATCGCCATGCTCCTGTTCCCGATCGCGGGGCTCGCCGCCGCGTACCTGTTCGGTTACGCGTCGAGCTGGATTTTCTTCATCGAGGCCGCGGGGGTCGTGACGTTCGCCGTGTTCTGGTTCGTCAAGAGCCGCGAGCTCGCGCTGTCGCGGCTGGAAGCCGATCCGGTGGAAGCGGTTGGGCACGCGCAACGGCGCCAGGCGGCCGAAGCGCAGGCGCGGCCCGCACCATGATCGAGTGCGGGCTCGCGTCGCCGCTACCGCGGCGACCTCACTCGGCCACGATCTTCGCCGCCTCCACGACCTTGCGGTACGTATCGGTTTCCGTCGCCATGAATTTCGCGAGGTCGGCGCCGGATGCGCCCGACGGCGAAATGCCGACTTCGGCCAGCCGCTTTCTTACGGCTGGATCCTGCACGACTGCCTGCGTCTCCGCCTGCAACCTGCGGGTCACATCCGAGGGCGTTCCCGCCGGAGCGAACAGCCCGAACCACACGCCGAGATCGAAGCCCTCGAGCCCCTTCGTCTCCGCGATGGTGGGAATTTCCGGCGCGAGATCGGTTCGCTTGGCCGAGGTCACGGCGATGGCCTTTACCTTGCCCGAACGAATATGCGGCAAGGCGGCACTCAGCGTCGACACCGCGAGGTCGATCTGTCCGCCGACCAAGTCGGTGAGCGCTGGCGCCGCGCCCTTGTACGGAACGTGGACGATCGCCACCTTGCCGCGGATCTTGAGCAACTCGCCCGCGACGTGCATCGGCGTTCCGTTGCCGGCCGAGCCGTAGCTCAGCGAATCCGGCTTCGCGCGGGCGAGGGTGAGCACCTCGTCGATCGAGTTGGCGGGCAGCGACGTCTTTGCGACCAGCACCATGGGCCCGGTGCCGACGAAGGCGAGCGGCGCTAAGTCCTTGGTGGCATCGTACGGTGTCTTGGGATTTATGATCTTGTTGATGAGGATCTCCGATCCCGAACCGAGCAGTACCGTGTAGCCGTCGGGCTTCGCGCGAACCGCCTTCTGGGTGCCGATGGTTCCGCCGGCCCCGCCCAGGTTCTCGATGACGATGGACTGTCCCAGGCGCTCGGACAGCGGCTGGGCGAGGCTGCGGCCGACGATGTCGGAGCTGCCGCCCGGGGCGAACGGTACGATAAGGGTGACGGGCCGCTCGGGATAGGCGGCGATCGCCGCCGCGCTGGACGCGACGAGGCATGCCGCGGCGATCTTGCGCAGCCATCGAGTTCGATTGCTCATTTGGATCCTCCAGGGGGTTGAATGCGATCCGAGAAGTGGCGCAGCGCGGTGTCGCGCGCGCTGCGTACGTGACGAATGCTCATGGTCGCGGCGCGCTCGGCGTCGCGCTTGCGCAGCGCACTGACGATCGACCGGATCTCTTGCATGCTTTGCGGGCGGCGGGCCGTGCCCGACATCGACAGCGCGCGCAAATGCGAAACCTTGGCCTGCAGGCCGAAGAGCATGGATTCGACGACCGGGTTGCCTGCGCCCTCGAGAAGCACGTGGTAGAAGTTGCGCGTGCACGTGAGGATGTCGTGCATGTCGCCGGTCGCGAAGGCTACGTCGAGCGCGTCGGCGGCCTCGTCGAGCTGCGTGAGCTGCGCCTTGGTGGCGCGCTCGGCAAACCAGCGGCAGGCCGCGGCTTCGAGCACTTCCCGCGCATCGTAGATCGCGCGCGCGTCGTCCGCCGTAACTTGCGCCACGCGCGGGCCGCGCGGCCCGCTTTCGACCAGGCCCTCCGCCTCCAGGTGGCACAGGGCTTCGCGCACCGCGGTGCGGCTCACGCCCATCGCGTCGCCCAGCGTTCGCTCGACCAGGCGTTCGCCGGGCGCGAAGCGCGATTCGAGTATCGCCTGCCGCAGGCGGTCGATGGCCTGTTGCTTGAGCGTGAGGCGCTCGTTCGGAATGCGCAGGACCTCGTCGAGCGTTTTCATCGGGACCTATCCCTCGAAGAAGGCGGTGAGCGTCTGGGCGAGCCGCTCGGGCTCTTCCAGCGGCAGCATGTGCCGGACGGCCGGAACGACGACGAGCCGCGAGCCGGCGATGCATTCGTGCAGGCTTCGCGCCATCTGCGTCGTCGAGCCGGTATCGTGCTCCGCCGCGACGATCAGCGTGGGAGCCCGGATGCGCGGGGCATCCGCCGCGAGCCCTTCGTCGGCTTGCGCGAAGAGGGCATAGCTACGCAGGTAGCCGGTCGGGTCATTGGCAAGCAGCGTCGCGCGGACCGCGTCGATCACGTCCGGCCGGCGCGTCGCGAATGAGGGCGTGAACCAGCGCTCGAGCGCCGTCGGAACCGAGGGAGTAATACCGTGAATCGCGGTCTGTAACGCCCGCGTGCGCACGGCGAGCCTGGCTTCGAGGGATCGATCGTGCACCGCGCACACGAGCGCCAGGCGAGCGACCGACGGGGCGTGGTCGATCGCCAGCCGCTGCGCGACCATCGCGCCCATCGAGAAGCCGGCGATGCCCGCGTGCTCGACGTCAAGGTGGCGCAGCAGCGCGACTATCTGGCGCGCGTAGTCGGCGAGCGTGGCGTCGGCGCCCGGCAGCGGGCTTGCGCCGTGTCCGAGCATGTCGGGCACGATCATGCGATGACGTACAGCCATGCGCTCGACGACCGGCCGCCACATGGCCGCGCCCAGTCCGACGCCGTGCAGAAGCACGACGGGTGAGCCCGTGCCCGCCTCGAAGTAGGACGTGCCGGACGGGTCGCGGAGCACAGGCGCCAAGGGTCTACCGCCTCGCCGCCTTCTCGGCTTCGATTGCCTGCGTGTCCAGATAGCGATTGCCGATGCGCGGATGTACGCGCCCTCCGGTCGCGGCGCCCAGCGCGACCACAATCTCGTCGGGGGCGGGCGCATCGGGAACGTGCATTTCGATCGTGAGGTAGTGCGAGCGCATGCCCTCGTCGTGCTTGTGCATCATCGGGATCTGGATGGACGACCCTGGCCCGCCGCGCTTGTTGGTGAAGCTCAGGTAGCTCTTCGCGCCGACCGCTTCGCGGAAGTGATTGCCGAAGCGGAGCGTATGGATGAACCCCGACGCGTGCTCGATCTCGCCGGCGGTGCCGACGATGGCAGCCTTGCCATAGGCTTCCACCGCGTCGCCCGACCCGATTCGGGTGACGATTTCGCGCGTAAGCAGCTCGCCGAGCCCAGGCGCATGGGCGTGAATTTCCGGCGTCAGATCCTCGACGAAACCACGTCCATGCCAGGGGTTGGTGATGACGGCAGCAACGCCGATCAGCCGAACCGGCTTCTCCGCTGCCTTGCCGCCCTCGATGAACAGCGTTTCCTCGTAGCTTGCGATCTTCCGAATGGCGTAGGGCACCGGGGGCTCCCAATATCAAGATGGCACATGGTATACCATCTACCAATCGAATGTCAACAGGACCGACGTCCCACCCCGCCGGCTGCCGGCCGGGCCGTTGGCATCCTGCCGGTATCATCGCCTCGATGGATTCCCTTGCACTTCCCTCCCGCGCGCGCGTCGTCGTCATCGGCGGCGGCGTCATCGGCTGCTCGGTCGCCTACCACCTGGCGCACATGGGGTGGAAGGACGTCGTGCTGCTCGAGCGCGACCGGCTCACGTGCGGCACGACCTGGCACGCCGCGGGGCTGATCGTCACCTTCGGCTCGCTGTCCGAGACCTCGACCGAGATGCGCAAGTACACGCGCGACCTGTACGCGCGCCTGCCGGCGGAAACCGGCGTCGAGACGGGATTCAAGCCGGTCGGCTTCATCGAGCTCGCGGCCGACCAGGATCGCCTGGAGGAGTACCGGCGGGTTGCGGCGTTCAACCGCCACTGCGGCGTGGACGTCCACGAGATCTCCGGGGCGGAAGTAAAGCGATTGTTTCCACTCGCGCGCACCGACGACATCCTCGCGGGCTTTTACGTCAAGGAGGACGGCCGCGCCAACCCGGTCGACGTGACGATGGCGCTGGCTAAAGGCGCGCGTCTCGCGGGTGCGACGATCGTCGAAGGCGTGCGCGTCACCGGCATCACCCAGCGGCGCGGCGCGGTGACCGGGGTCACCACCACCGCCGGCGACATCGAGGCGGAGGTCGTGGTGAACTGCGCGGGCATGTGGGCGCGGCAGTTGGGCGAGCAAACCGGCGTCACCATCCCATTGCAGGCGGCCGAGCACTACTACCTCATCACCGAAAGGATCGACGGACTGTCGCCCACGCTGCCGGTGATCGAAGACCCTGCCTCCTTCGGCTATTTTCGCGAGGAGACGGGCGGCTTGATGATCGGGTTGTTCGAGACCGTGTGCGCGCCGTGGCGCGTCGAGGGCGTGCCGGAGGACTTTTCCTTCGGCGAGCTGCCGCCGGACTGGGAGCGCATGGG
>JADLEZ010000405.1 GCA_020845855.1 Burkholderiales bacterium | reverse complement strand
GCAACGGCTACGCCCTCGATACCTTCGCGCTCAACGATCCGGCGCAGCGCGGTGGCTCCTATCGCGAAACGCTCTCGCTGGTCGAAACCGAGCTTGCGCGCGAGCTCCGGGAGCAGCCGCCGCTGTCGCCTCCGGGAGCAGGCCGCATCCCGCGCCAGCTGCAGCACTTCCCGCTGACACCCGAGGTGCAGATCTTCCCCGACGACAAGGGGACCCACTACATACTGGAGGTGGTCGCCGGCGACCGCCCGGGCCTCCTCGCGCGCATCGCCTACACGCTTGCCCACGCCGACGTGAACGTCTCGAGCGCCAAGATCAACACGCTGGGCGAGCGCGCGGAGGACGTGTTCCTGATCGACGGCGCGCGCCTGCACGACGAGCAGGCGTTGCTGCGGCTGGAGACGGCGTTGTACGAGGACTTGAAAACCTAGGGCGGGAGCCGAGTGCAGGTTAGCGGACCCGCAAGGGAACAAGCGCTCAGTCCCGGCTTCACTTCCTCGCCCTCATCCGGATCGAAAGTTCGTTCACCAGCTGGAAGCTCCCTTCCCCGATGTTGCTGCGAGGGCTCTGGCGGCAATAGTTGTCCATCCATCCCATCAGCGTTTGAAACGTGATGCCGGCCAGAATGTCGCGATCGAGCGCCGCTGCCATTCCGCTCAGGAAGCCGGTAAGCCATGCTTCGGCGCTGAAGCGCTCCGCCGAGCCCGGCTGGCTGCGTGCGTCTGCCCACTGCGCGCATGAGCGCGTTCCCATCGAAGTCACGCCGCTCACCGGCGTCGCCCACGACGCGAGCAAGGACACCAACACTGCCAGCACCGATGCTTTCATGAACGTCTCCGAGGTGATGACGCTAGCGCCCGGTACAGAACGAACGCTGTATCGCGCAATCGCGGCCACCGGCGCCACGGCAGTATTGGATGGCGCGCGACTCCGCGCCGAGCTTGTTCCCGGAATAGCCACCGCCGTAGGTGCCGTCCGACGCCGTCGCGAGCGCGCCGCAGTTGTTGGAGAACCAGATGACCACACGGCAGTCCCCGGCCCGCGATCGCTCGATGCATGCGTTGAGCGCGGCGCGCTCGGCGCTCGCGCGATCACCGAAGTCGTAGGTGATGCCGTTCGCGCGCTTCGACGGCGAATACGCGATGGCGCCGAACTTCGTGGCGCGATTGCCGCCCGTGGGACCATCGAGCTGGCATTGGTAGCGACAGGCGTCCGCCTGCTCCCGGCAGTTGCTCGAACGCACAGTGTCGCCTGGGCTGAAATCGCATGTGCCCCGCGCCACTGCGCAGTTGCGGATGCAGTCGTCGACCGAGGCGGCCAGCGCGGGGAACGCGAGGAGCGTCCCGACGATCGCACCGATTACCCCTTGCAAATGTGCCATTCGGCGACTCCTCCCGAAGGTCCGTTGCCGTGCCTTCGCTGCCAGCGCGTCGTTGCCCGTCGCCCGCGACAGCTGGCCTCGGGCGCGCAGGCATTTGCCGGTAAGCGGCCTTCGGTACTACCCCTAACCTAACGCATGTCCACCGTGATCGGCTGCTGAAGCGGAACCTCGTTGTTGGACCTGTCCCAGAGGCGGGTAATCTCGTAGCGCGACGAGGACACAAAGTGCCCCTCGGCCCAAGTGTAGCGCTGCGGTCCCTTCGTGATCGAGACTGGTCCTTGCTGCACCTGCCCGATCAATCTCCCCCTTGGCGTCGACACGGCCAGCTCGACGTCGCCGTAGTAAACCTTACCGCTCTTAGCGGGCAATGGGTCGCCATAAGCGCCGTCCATACCATCCTTCAGCGTGGTCGCTCCGGCGCGACCCTGGAGCGGATCACGTGACGTGTCAAGCTTTGGCTGCAGCGCCTGCAGCCTGACTTCGTTCGTGCAGCTTATTTCGTCCTTGCGGATCTTCGCTTCATTTGTGCCCGCTCGATTGGCGATCTCGCGCTGTCGGTCGTGATAGCGTCGCATGGCGGCTGCTTTACATGCCCGATCATCGCGGCAGTCACGAATCGCGTTCCTTTGCTCATTGACCGCGTCGACCTGTTCTTGACGCTTTTGGGTGTCATTCGCGTTGGACTTGGCCTTGGCGGCCAATCGGCACTCGATACCATTTGCTCGGGCCTGCGCATATGCCGTCGTCGAGGAAAGCGCGACGGTCGCTTCGAGAACTGGCCAAAGGCAGAACACCCAGCTCGCGTGGCTGCTCATGAGGAACTCCTTGTCCCAGGCGATGGGGAGCGACCGTGTCATCGAAGGCATGCCCTGTGCGAGCCCCGCACCGTCTTGGGCGGCCACGGTGTCGCGCATGTCGGCTAGCCATAGCTAGCTAGCTCGCTAAGCCAGGGTCGCCGCCTCACGTCTGCGGCGCGCACATTACGACGAGATCCGACCCGTCGCCCTCGGCGACCCACCCCTTGCCGACCATCTGGTCGCGAATGGTCTCCGTGAATACTACTCCCGCTCCGCTCCCTCCGGAAACAACACCTCCGTAAACCCGAACTTCCTCATGTCCCGGATCCGCTGCGGGTACAGGATGCCGTCCAGGTGGTCGCACTCGTGCTGGACCACCCGGGCATGGAAGCCTTCTACATCGCGGACGATGCGCTTGCCGGCGGGATCGAGGCCCTCGTAGCGCAGGCGGGTGTAGCGCGGGACCACGCCCCGCAGACCCGGCACCGACAGGCACCCTTCCCAGCCGTCTTCCTCGTCGTCGGTCAGCGGTGTGAGCACCGGGTTGACGAGCTCGGTGTAGGGCACGGGCTCGGCGTCGGGGTAGCGCGGGTTGTGCTCGACGCCGAAGATCACCACCCGCAGCGGCACGCCGATCTGCGGCGCGGCGAGGCCCGCGCCATCGTGGGCGATCATCGTGTCACGCATGTCGGCCAGCAGGGTCGCGAGCGCCGGCCGATCCGCCGGTGCAACCTCGCGCGAACGCTCCAACAGGCGTGGATCACCGATTCGTAAAATATTTATTATCATTATTTTATGCTATCAATATGGTAATTTACTTTAAATCCTGACCACGATGTGGTCGAGCAATGCGCGGACCTTGTCCATGCCCGCCTCCAGCACCCGCGAGATGCCGTCCATCGATACCTCCCCGGCACTGTCACCCCGTCCGGCGGCATGATTGACCACCACGCAAATGGCGACGTAGGGCAGTCCCAATTCCCGCGCCAGCGCGGCCTCGGGCATGCCGGTCATGCCGACCAGGGTGGCCCCGTCGCGCTCCATGCGGTCGATCTCGGCGGCCGTTTCGAGGCGCGGCCCGTTCACCGCCCCGTACACGCCCCCGTTGCGCATCGCCACGCCCGCCGCCGCGGCCGCTTCGAGGCAGCGCGCACGCAGGTCCGGCGTGTAGGGGTGGGTGAAGTCCACGTGCACGACGTTGCCCTCGCCCCCGTCGAAAAACGTCATTTCCCGCCCCGATG
>JADLEZ010000404.1 GCA_020845855.1 Burkholderiales bacterium | reverse complement strand
GGCGACGCGAGCAGCGAGGCCCGAAGGGCGGCGAGCAATTGCGAGTCGGCGCCGCGAGGCGACACTTCAGTGCCTCGCTCCCGTTGAGGGTCCAAGGAGCCGAGGGGCGCCCCAAGCCGACCGTGCTGACATCCCGGCCGCAAATTGCGCAGCCCGCGGCGAAGCCGCTGCGGACACGAAATTTGCGGCCGTAGAAGTTAAAACGGGCGACCCGTAACGAGTCGCCCGTTTTGGTCCGAGGCAGTCTTGCGACGGACTGGTCTTCCCGCCGGCTTACAGCTTCTTGGCGGGCTTTTTCTTCGCTGCCTTCTTCTTGGCGGCGCGCTTCGGGGAAGCGCGCTTCTTCGCCGTCTTCTTTGCCGCCTTCTTCTTCGGGGCGGCCTTGCGCTTCGTGGCCTTCTTGGCGGCCTTCTTCTTGGTGGCCTTCTTCTTGGTCGCCTTCTTGGCGGCCTTCTTCTTGGTCGCCTTCTTGGCGCCCTTCTTCTTGGCGGCCTTCTTCTTGGTGGCCTTCTTCTTCGCCGTCTTCTTGGCGGCCTTCTTCGGCGCAGCCTTCTTCTTCGCCGGCTTGCGTTTAGCCGCCTTTCTCTTGGGTGCCGCGGACGGGGCCGCCGGCGTCATCATGGACATCATGTCTGCCATCATCGTGGTTGCTCCTGTCTGAGTTGCAGTAACTAGTTATGTTGCTTCTCTTCGTCGCAGCCGGTTCGGATCGCCAAAATTTTCGTGCAACTACTTGACAAACCCGTTCCGCCTGCTGCCTGCATTGTAGACACGTTTGCCGGTTTTGCAAGATTCCATCGCGGATTCCAACGCTTAGGCCCGGCAGTGTTGCGCTTTGCGCACACGCGAATCCGGTTGTCGCCGGCGAATTTTTCGCGCGCGCGTCCTGTGGCCCGCGGCGCGGCTAGAGCACGCGCTCGTGCGCGAAGAGGTCTTCCACCGTCTCCCGGCGACGCACGAGATGCGCTTGGCTGTCGTCGACAACGACCTCGCACGCGCGCGGACGCGAGTTGTAGTTGGAGCTCATGACGTGGCCGTATGCTCCGGCGGCGCCGATCGCGAGGAGGTCGCCGGGCGCGAGCGCCAGGTGCCGGCCGCGCGCGAGAAAGTCGCCGCTCTCGCACACCGGGCCCACGATTTCCCACTCTTTCACGTCGCCGGCGCGCGGGCGCACCGCGTCCACCGGATGCCACGCATCATAGAGGGAAGGGCGCAACAAGTCGTTCATCGCGGCGTCCACGATGGCGAAGTTCTTCACCGCTCCGGGCTTCAGAAATTCCACCTTGGTGAGCAGCACGCCCGCGCCGCCGACGAGCCTCCGTCCGGGCTCGAACACGAGGCGCTCCGGGCGCCCGCGAAAGAGGTCGCGCACCATCTCCGCGTACTCCGAGATGCGCACCGGGTGCTCGTCGCGGTAGCGGATCCCGAGACCGCCGCCCAGGTCGACGTGCGTCAGCGCAATGCCGCCGGCGCGCAGCACGTCGACCAGGTCGAGCGCCTTGCGCGCCGCCTCGCGGTACGGCTCGAGCTCGGTGATTTGCGACCCGATGTGGATGTCGAGGCCGTGCACGGCGACGTTGGGCAGTTTCGCGGCGTGGCGATAGAGCGCCGGCGCGTCGGCGAAGGCGACGCCGAACTTGCTCTGCGCAAGGCCGGTCGCGATGTACGGATGCGTCTTCGGGTCGACGTCCGGGTTGACGCGGAAGCTGATCGGCGCGCGCTTGCCCATGCGCCCGGCGACCGCGTCCAGGCGCGCAAGCTCCTCCGCCGACTCGACGTTGAAGCAAAGGATACCGGCGGCCAGCGCCTGCTCCATCTCGCTTGCCCGCTTGCCGACGCCGGAGAACACGACCTTGGCAGGATCGCCTCCAGCTGCGATCGCGCGCGCGAGTTCGCCGCCCGATACGATGTCGAATCCGCTGCCGAGGCGCGCGAAGATGCCGAGCACGGCGAGGTTGGAATTGGCCTTGAGGGCGTAGCAGATCAGGTGCTCGGCGCCGGCGAACGCCTCGTCGTACTCGCGGTACGCCGCCTCCAGCGCGGCCCGCGAGTACACGTAGCAGGGCGTGCCGAAGCGCGCGGCGATGGCCGACAACGCAACGCGCTCGACGAAGAGTTCGCCGTCGCGGTAGGCAAAGGCGCTCACGGCTTCTTCTCGGCCGGCGGCGGCGATCCAGGCTCGACCGGCAGGGTCGTGGCGGGCGGCGTGGCAGCGGGAGGCGTGGCCGGCGGCAGCACGAGCGGCCCCTTGATGCCGCATCCCGAGCATGCGAGCGCGACGACCGCTACCAGGTGACGTAACATCGGACGTACCATGATTCCATCCTAGCACGCACCTCCATGAGCACCGAGACCGAGTTCATCGCCACCGCCGACGCCGTATTGGCCGCGATCGGCGCAGCGGTCGACGACGCGCTCGCCGACAGCGACGCGGATGTCGACTGGAGCCTGAACGACGGCATCCTCGAGATCGATTGCGGCCGCGGCGGCGGCAAGCTGATCGTCAACCGCCACGTGCCCAATCGCGAGATCTGGGTGGCCGCGCGCGCCGGCGGCTTTCATTTCCGGGAGCAAGCCGGCGCGTGGCGCGACACGCGGTCGGGGGACGCGCTCGGGGCGAAGCTCGCGCAGCTCCTGCGCGAGCAGGCGGGACTTGCGGTCGACCTGTCCGGCGTCGCCTGAAGACTAGCAGCGCGATGCAGAGCGCGATCGAAGGCGTGGGCGTGCGCACAATGCGCGTTGTTTCGTGCTGTTTCCCGCGGTCGTCCGACGGGCCGCCCCTAGGACGACCGCCCGGAATCAACCTCGATGCAAAAGGCGCAACGCCGCTCCTTCGTCATCCTTAGGGCCGCTCGGACGTCCTTTTGCATCGATCTGCTAGGCTGCCAGGAGCGCCGTCCAGTCCTCGAGCTCGCGGCGCAGCGCAGCGTGCCCCGGAATGAGCATCTCCACCAGCGACCAGAATCGCGGCGAGTGGTTGAGCTCGACGAGGTGCGCGACTTCGTGTGCGACCACGTACTCGGCCAGCGTGGGGGGCAGCTGCACCAGGCGCCAGTTGAGGCGGATCTCGCCGAGCGCGTTGCAGCTTCCCCATTCGCTGCGCGCGTTCGACAGTCGCAGCGCCGGGGGAGCGCGAGTGAGTCGCTCCGCGTACGCGCTGACCTGCGGCGCGACGATCACCCACGCCTCGTCGCGCAGCCACCGACCGACCAGGTGCGCCACCTCTGCCTCGTCCTGCGCTTGCGGATGCAGCACGGTCAGGTGGAAGAGGTCCGGCGCGATGCGGGCGCGGCGCGCGGGGAACACTTCGAGCGAGAGTTCCCGGCCGCGATACAGGATCGGCTCGCCGGACTTCCACTCTCGCGGCATCACCTCGCGCCGGCGGCCGCGCCACTCGGCCAGCGCCCGGACGATCCACTGCGCGCGCTCCGACAGCGCCTCCTCGATCTCCGACAGCGTCACCCAGCGCGGTGCGCGCACGGTGAGACCATCGAGGTCGACTTCCATGCCGAT
>JADLEZ010000403.1 GCA_020845855.1 Burkholderiales bacterium | reverse complement strand
CGCCTCGCCTGCGAGGAGGTGTTCGGCCCCGTGCTGGCCGCCATGCCGTTCGACGACGAGGCGCACGCCGTGAAGCTCGCCAACGGCACCGACTTCGGACTCGTGGCCGGGGTGTGGACGCGCGACGGTGCCCGCCAGTTGCGCATGGCGCGGGCGATTCGCGCCGGGCAGGTGTTCATCAACAACTACGGCGCGGGCGGCGGTGTCGAGTTGCCCTTCGGCGGCTTTGGCCACTCGGGCTACGGCCGCGAAAAAGGATTCGAGGCGCTGTACGGATTCACCGCGTTGAAGACGGTCGTGCTGCACCACGGATAGGGTCAGATCCGATTTTCGTCTTGCGGGCGAGGCAGCATTGCAGATCGGCCGCCGGGGACGAAGCAGAAAATCGGCTCTGACCCCATTCCCGATGCAGCAGAATGTCGATTCTGACCGTATTCTTCTACTTCGCAGATGAACAGACTCTCCAACAAGATCGCCATCGTCACCGGAGCAGGCTCGGGCTTTGGCAAGGGCATCGCCCAGCGCTTCGCCGCCGAAGGCGCGCGGGTGGTAGTCAACGACATCGACGCGGAGAACGGCGAGCGCGTGGCGCGCGAGATCGGCGCTCACGCGCGCTTTGTCGCCGGCGACGTGACCAAGGACGCCGACGTCAAGCGCATGGTCGACACGGCGCTCGCCGGGTTCGGCGGCCTCGACGTCATCGTCAACAACGCGGGCACCACCCACCGCAACCAACCCATGCTGGAGGTGAGCGAGGCGCAGTTCGATCGCATCTACGAGGTCAACGTGAAAAGCCTGTACCTCACCGCCAAGCACGCCGTGCCGCACATGCGCGCGAAGCGCAGTGGCGTGTTCATCACCATCGCGTCGACCGCGGGCGTGCGGCCGCGCCCGGGCCTCACCTGGTACAACGGGAGCAAGGGTGCCGCCATCGTCACCTCG
Organism: Burkholderiales bacterium; assembly: GCA_020845855.1. Classification (GTDB taxonomy): domain Bacteria; phylum Pseudomonadota; class Gammaproteobacteria; order Burkholderiales; family Casimicrobiaceae; genus VBCG01. The sequence continues at coordinate 29,198 of JADLEZ010000403.1, read as the reverse complement.
CGCTCGATGGCCGCGGAGCTTGCGAAGGACAACATCCGCGTCAACATCATCAACCCGGTCGCCGGCGAGACGGCGATGCTCGCCGACTTCATGGGCGAGGACACGCCGGAAAAGCGCGCGCAGTTCATCGCCTCGGTTCCGCTCGGCCGCTTGTCGCAGCCCTCGGATGTCGCCACCGCGGCGGTGTTTTTCGCCTCCGACGAAGCGTCGTTCATCACCGGGGCCTGTCTCGAGGTCGACGGCGGGCGCTGCGTTTGAGCGCCGCTTCGGGGGGATATGATCCGCGTCCGCGAGATCGACCACGTCGTCCTGCGCGTCGCGGACCTCGACCGCGCGCTCGCGTTCTACCGCGACCTGCTCGGATGCAGCGTCGAGCGTGTGGTGGACTCGCTCGGTCTGTGGCAACTGCGCGCGGGGCGCTCGATGATCGACCTCGTGCCGGTGAGCGGCAAGCTCGGCGCGGAGGGCGGCGCGCCGCCGGGCCGCGAGGGACGCAACGTCGACCACCTTTGCCTGCGGATCGATCCGTGGGACGAGGCCGCGATCCGCGCCGGGCTCGGGCGGCACGGGGTTGTGGCTGGAGCCACCGAATCGCGCGTCGGGGCGGAGGGCAACGGGCCGTCGATCTACATCCACGACCCCGACGGCAACGTCATCGAGCTCAAGGGCCCGCCCGGATAGGCGCCTAGGCGCCAGCGGAGCTTGAACAGGCAGGGTCAGAGACCAATTTCTGCTGCTTTGTGAAATAATCGATTCGAAAGAGGTTACCCCGCTCGAATCGATCGATGCTCGACAGCACCGTGCACGCGCAACTGGCGGCGATCCTGCCGCCGGCGGCGCTGCTCGTCTCACCCGAGCAAACCAAGCCCTACGAGTGCGATGGCCTGACGCTGTACCGCGCGCAGCCGGCCGCGGTCGTGCTGCCGGAGAACGAGGCGCAGGTCATCGCGATCCTGAAGGCCTGCGACGCGGCGCGCATTCCGGTCGTCGCGCGCGGCGCCGGGACGAGTCTTTCCGGCGGCGCATTGCCCGATCCGAACGGCATCGTGCTGTCGCTCGCCAAGCTGAAGCGCGTGCTTGCGATCGACCCGATCGCCCGGACCGCGGTGGTACAACCGGGCGTGCGCAACCTCGCGATCTCCGAGGCCGCCGCGCCGCATGGCCTTTACTACGCGCCGGACCCCTCGTCGCAGATCGCGTGCTCGATCGGCGGCAACGTCGCGGAGAACGCGGGCGGCGTGCACTGCCTCAAGTACGGCCTCACGCTGCACAACGTGCGCCGGGTGCGCGCGGTGCTGATCACGGGTGAGGTGATCGAGGCCGGGGGCGAGGCGCTGGACAGCGCAGGCTACGACCTGCTTGCACTCCTGATCGGCAGCGAGGGCCTGCTCGCGGTCGCCACCGAGATCACGGTCAAGCTATGCCCCAAGCCGCAGCTCGCGCAAGTGGCGCTGGCCGCGTTCGACGACGTCGAGAAGGCCGGGGCGGCGGTGGGCGCGATCATCGGCGCCGGCATCATCCCCGCGGGCCTCGAGATGATGGACCAGGCGGCAACGCGGGCGGTCGAGCAGTTCGTGCACGCCAACTACCCGCTCGACGCGGCCGCGGTGCTCCTGGTCGAATCCGACGGTACCACCGAGGAAGTCGCGTCCGAGATGGCCGAGATCCGCGGAATCCTCACGCAATCTGGCGCCAGCGGCATCCGCGTGTCCAAGGACGAGGCGCAGCGGCTTTTGTTCTGGTCGGGGCGCAAGGCCGCGTTTCCCGCCGTCGGCCGCATCTCGCCCGACTACTACTGCATCGACGGTACCATTCCGCGCAAGGCGCTGCCCGAAGTGCTGCGCGCCATCGCGGGCTGGTCGGCCGAGTTCGGACTGTCCTGCGCGAACGTGTTCCATGCGGGCGACGGCAACCTGCACCCGCTCATCCTGTACGACGCTAACAAGGAAGGCGAGGTCGCCAAGACGATCGCGTTCGGCGACCGCATCCTCGAGCTGTGCATCGAGGTCGGCGGCACGGTCACCGGCGAGCACGGCGTGGGTGTGGAGAAGCTCAACACCATGTGCCAGCAGTTCGGCAGCGCGGAGCTCACGCGCTTCCACGGCGTCAAGGAAGCATTCGACGCGCATCGCCTGCTCAATCCAGGCAAGGGCGTGCCCACGCTGCACCGCTGCGCGGAGATGGGCCGCATGCACGTGCATCACGGCGAGCTGCCGCACCCGGAGCTGCCGCGATTCTGAATGATCGAGGGGAATACCATGAAGCCAGGTGACCGCCCACGCGCGCGGGCCGAGGATACCGCGTCGGTGGTCGCCGCCCTCACGCGTGACTTCGGCGCGCGCGCCAAGACCGCTAGCGCGATCCGCGAGCAGCACGCTCGTGGCGAGGGGATGGCCGACAGCGGACTCCCCGACGTCGTCGTGTACCCACACGGCAACGAAGAGGTTGCGGCCATCGTGCGGCTCTGCCACGCCGCGCGGGTGCCGGTAATCGCGTTCGGCGTGGGCACATCCCTCGAGGGTCACGTTGCCGCGGTGTACGGCGGCGTGTGCATCGACCTGTCGGAGATGAACAAGGTGCTGGCGATCAACGCCGACGACCTCGATTGCCGCGTGCAGGCGGGTGTGACCCGCGAGCAGCTCAACGCCGAGCTCAAGGGCACGGGGCTATTCTTTCCCATCGACCCCGGCGCCAACGCCACCATCGGCGGCATGGCGTCCACCCGCGCCTCGGGTACGAACGCGGTGCGCTACGGCACCATGCGCGAGAACGTGCTCGGCCTCACCGTGGTGACGCCCGATGGGCGGGTCATCCGTACCGGCGGCCGTGCGCGCAAGTCGTCCGCGGGCTACGATCTCACGCACCTGTTCGTGGGTAGCGAAGGCACGCTCGGGATCATCACCGAAATCCAACTCCGCCTGTATGGGCTGCCGGAAGCGATGTCGGCCGCCGTGTGCCAGTTCCCCGACCTCGAGGCCGCGGTGCGCACGGTGATCGCCGCGATGCAGATGGGCATCCCGGTCGCGCGCATCGAGATCCTCGATGCGCTGCAGATGAAGGCGTGCATCGAGTACTCGAAGCTTGCAGGCTACGAGGCAAAGCCCACGCTGCTGTTCGAGTTCCACGGCACCGAAAGCGGCGTGCAAGAGCAGGCGCAGATGATGGAGGCGATCGCTTCGGAGCGCGGCGGCAGCGCGTTTCGCTGGGCGACCAAGGCGGAAGAGCGCACGCAGTTGTGGAAGGCGCGCCACAATGCCTACTACGCGGCACTCGCCCTCGCCCCCGGCAAGCAGGCGTTCTCGACCGACGCCTGCGTGCCCATCTCGCGGCTAGCCGACTGCCTACTCGAAACGCAGGCCGAGCTCGCGCGCGAGGGCAGGGTCGCGCCGATCGTGGGCCACGTCGGCGACGGCAACTTCCACGTGCTGCTGCTCTTCGACGGCGACGATCCGGCCGATCGCGCCAAGGCGGAGGACTTGGCCAAGCGCATCAGCATGCGCGCCATCGCGATGGGCGGCACCTGCACCGGCGAGCATGGGGTCGGGATGCACAAGCTCGACGCGCTGGTCGCCGAGCACGGCGAGGCCGTCGATCTCATGAAGCTCATCAAGCGCGCGTTCGATCCGCTCGACATCATGAATCCCGGCAAAACAGTACCCAGGTGACAGTTGTCAGTTGACAGAAGCGGCAGCGATACTGGTGGCGGCGCTTTGAGCGCCGATGAAATGTTGCGATGGACGGAAGAGCTTGCCAGATCGTTGCACCTACAATGAACTCGCCGGCGCTGAATGCGTCGCCATGGGATACGCTGATGCCACTGTCAACTGACTTCTGAATGAACTACACCCTCTACATCGGCAACAAGAATTACTCGTCGTGGTCGTGCCGCGGCTGGCTCGCGACCCGGCTTTCCGGCGCGCCGTTCACGGAAATGAAGATCCAGCTCCGCGGCACGTACAACCCGGACAACCGCGCGTTCTCGCCAACCGCACTCGTGCCCGCCCTTCACGACGGCGCCGTGCAGGTGTGGGACTCGCTGGCGATCGCCGAGTACCTGGCCGAGCGTCATCCGCACATGTGGCCCGAGGATCCGGCCGCGCGCGCGTGGGCGCGCTCGATCGCGTGCGAGATGCACTCGGGCTTCGCCGCGCTGCGCAACGACATGGCCATGTGCATACGCGAGCGCGTAGACGTGCGCCCGTGGTCCGACGCGCTGGCCGCCGACATCGCGCGTATCGAGGAGATATGGAACGAGAGCCGCCGCCGCTTCGCCCGTGGCGGGCCGTACCTCACCGGCCCATTCACGCTGGCCGACGTGTTCTACGCGCCGGTCGCGTTCCGGTTCCAGACCTACGCCGTTGCTCCGGGCGGCGCGGCCGGCGAGTACCTCGCGGCGCTGCTCGGGCATCCGTTCGTGCGCGAATGGGAGGCCGATGCGCTGGCCGAGAAGGAAGTGATCGAGGCCGACGAGCCGCGCCTTTTGTATCGCGACAAGCTCGCGGCGGGCCGCTAGCTGTGCAGTCTGTTGAGGTTCGCCGACAGCCGCAAGACCGCGTCACTTGCGGGAAAGCGGGATTCCTCGCTGCGTTCGGAATGACACAATCGATGAATTGCTAGGCAGATGGACGCGGCACTCGAAGCGCTCACCACCCGCGTGCGTGCCGCGGGCGCTTCCGGCACGCCGCTGCGCATCCGCGGCGGCGGGACCAAGGACTTCTATGGCGGTGCGTTGCACGGCGAAGTGCTGGACGTGCAGGTGTACGCGGGCATCATCGACTACGAGCCGAACGAGCTTGTGATCACCGCGCGCTGCGGCACGTCGCTGGCCGCGATCGAGAGCGCCATGCGCGCGCGCGGGCAGGCGCTCGCGTTCGAGCCGCCGCACTTCGGCAACGGCGGCACGCTTGGAGGCGCGGTCGCGTCCGGCCTGTCCGGGCCGCGGCGGCCGTACGCCGGCGCGGTGCGCGACCTTATCCTCGGCGTGAAAGTGCTCGACGGGGCGGGCGAGCATCTCGCGTTCGGCGGGCGCGTGATGAAGAACGTCGCCGGCTTCGACGTGGCAAGGCTCATGACTGGCGCGCTCGGCACACTCGGCATCATCACCGAAGTGTCGCTCAAGTGCCTGCCGCTGCCGCGCAGCGAAGCCACGCTCGCGTTCGAACTCTCGGCCGACGAAGCCATCCGCCGCGTCAACGAGTGGGGTGCGCAGCCGCTGCCGCTGTCGGCGACGTGCTTTCACGAGAGCCGTCTCCATGTGCGCCTGTCCGGCGCGCAGCCGGCGGTTAACGCCGCCACCGCCAGGCTCGGCGGCCAGGCGATGCGCGACGCCGACGCGTTCTGGACGTCGGTGCGCGATCACACCCACGCGTTTTTCGCGAACGCGGTGGCGGGCAACAACTCCGTTTGGCGCCTTTCGGTCAAAGCCACGGCGCCGTACACCGATCTGGGCGGCGACCAGCTGCTCGAGTGGGGCGGCGCGCTGCGCTGGCTCGCCGCGGGCGAGCGGGTCGACCTGGCGCGCGTGCGCGCGTGGGCGCAGGCGCATGGCGGTCATGCCACCCAGTTCCGCGGCGCCGACCGCGGCGCGGTGTTTCAGCCGCTCGACGAAACGCTCGCCGCCCTCCATCGCAGGCTCAAGGCCGTCTTCGATCCCCACGGCATCTTCAATCGCGGGCGCCTGCTTCCGGACATGTAGCGATGCAGACCAATCTCGCGCCCGAGTATCGCGACACCCGCGAAGGCCGCGAGGCCGACGCGATCCTGCGCTCGTGCGTGCACTGCGGCTTCTGCAACGCGACCTGCCCGACGTACCAGCTCCTGGGCGACGAGCTCGACGGGCCGCGCGGGCGCATCTACCTCATGAAGCAGGTGCTCGAGGGAGAGCCGGTCTCGGCGAAGACGCAGCTTCACCTCGACCGCTGCCTTACCTGCCGCAATTGCGAGACGACGTGCCCGTCCGGCGTGCAGTACGTGCGGCTGCTCGACATCGGACGCCGGCTCGTGGAGATGAAGGTCGGCCGCGCGCCGGCGGAGGCCGCGCAGCGCTGGACGCTGCGCCGGGCGCTCCTGTCGAAGGGCATGTTCGGCGGCGCGCTCACGGTCGGGCGGCTCGTAAAGGGATTGCTGCCGCGCGAGTTGGGCGAGCGCATTCCCTCGGGCGAGTCGTCCGGCGCGTGGCCGGCGCCACGCCACGCGCGCAAAGCGCTCATCATGGAAGGCTGCGTGCAGCCCGCGCTCAAGCCCAACATCGACGCCGCCGCCGCGCGCGTACTCGATCGCATCGGCATTTCGGCGGTGCGGGTGCCGGGTGCCGGCTGCTGCGGCGCGCTGTCGCATCACCTCGTGGCCGAGGACGAGGCGCGCGCCATCGTCCGCCGCAACATCGATGCGTGGTGGCCGCTCGTGCACCGCGGGGTCGAGGCGATCGTGGTGACCGCGACCGGCTGCGGCGTGATGGTCAAGGACTACGGTCATTTTCTCGCGTACGACGCCGCCTACGCTGCGAAGGCGAAGAAGATTTCCGAGTTGGCGCGCGACCCGATCGAGATCGTCACCGCGGAGTGGAAGAAAATCGCCCCGCGGATCGCGATGGACCAGGGACCGCAGCGCATCGCGTTCCACTCCCCGTGCACGTTGCAGCACGGCCTGCGGATTCGCGGCCAGGTGGAGGAGATTCTGCTCGCGATCGGGCACTCGCTGCTGCCGGTCGCCGACACGCACCTGTGCTGCGGGTCCGCCGGCACCTACTCGGTGCTGCAACCGGCAATCGCGAACCAGCTCAAGGAAAGCAAGCTCAAAGCGCTCACCGCGTCGCGGCCCGACGTCATCGCCACCGCCAACATCGGCTGCCTCACCCACCTGCAATCGGGGACCGAGGTTGCGGTGAAGCACTGGATCGAGATCCTCGACACCCGCATGTTCGAGGCGCCGCGCTCCCCGTAGCCATGTCCGATCCGCGCAACAACACGCGCGCCGACTACCGGCACTTTCTCGCCATCCAGACCCGCTGGATGGACAACGACGCGTACGGTCACGTCAATAACGTCGTCTATTACTCCTACTTCGACACGGCGGTGAACGAATACCTCATGCGGGTCGGCGGTTTCGACTTTCGCAGCGACCCGGTCATCGACTACGTGGTCGAGACGTCCTGTCGCTTCTTTCGGCCGCTCGCGTACCCGGAAACGATCGAAGCGGGCATGAGGGTCGCCCGTCTCGGCCGCACGTCGGTGACCTACGAGATCGCGCTGTTTCGCGGCGGCGAGGCCACGCCGGCGGCGGCCGGGCGGTTCGTCCAGGTGTGGGTGGAGCGCAGGACGCAGGCGGCGGCGGAGATACCGGCGCGCATCCGCCTGGTGCTCGAGCCGCTGGTGGCCGGCGGTTGAGCATGTCCCCGCGCGAACGCCGTTCGCCCTGGCGCACCGAATGACGGCACGCCGAAATGGCCAGCTTACGCTGCCGGGCTTGCTCGGAGCGGGCGGTGACCGCCTGTTACAGGACGCAAATCCCTGGTGGCGTGGCGAGCGGCAGTTCGGTGTTCCACCCGTACGTCGGTCGGGATAGTTTGGCCGGGCGACTCGCCACCATCGAGATGGGCCCTCTGCTGCTGCGCGAGGTCGCCCTGATCCGCGGTATCGGCACATTCGAGCCACTGCTGCCGTTCAATGGACTCGGGCCGCTGAAGGAGAAGCAGTTTTGGGTGGAGCTGCGTGCCTCCGGCGTGAGGCATCAGCGGCGCGATGTTCGCGATCAGGCATTCGCTCTGTTCGCGACACTTGGCGGCTATCCCCTCGCCCACACGCGAGTGGATGCTGGTTGGGACGAGATTGCATCGCAGCTGGTTGAAACGGTCGTGCTCCGAGCTATCCAGCACGATCTGAGGGTCGGTGAGCGCGGCCGGCGTCGCGACGAGCCCCTGCTGAGGGAAGTGTTCCGCCTGGGTTGCCGATATGTCGGGCAGGCGCCGGGCCAGGCCCTCTATGTCGAGGATTCCCATTGAGGTCAAGTACCGGTCGCGGATCGACCACGCGGATACCCGCGGGCTTCGCGCCTTCGTCGAGAAGGTCGTCTACAACGCGCCCTTCGGCATCCTCGTGACGCTCGACGACGAACCGGGGACAGACGACCCGCGCATCGTTTCGATACCGCTGGCAACCCTGTTGATGATGCGTTGACGCATGGCCAGGATCAACACCGTCGCCGAGCCGACCATCAAGCCGCCGTACGTAGGACAGTCCCTATCGGAATCGGCGTCGGACCACCGGCGCGGAGGTGCGCGTTGAGCCTGCGCATCGGCATCGGCTTCGATGTTCACGCTCTGGTCGCCGGACGGCGCCTCGTCATCGGCGGTGTCGACATCCCGCACCCGCGCGGCCTCGACGGGCATTCCGACGCCGACGTGCTGCTGCACGCGATCGCCGACGCGCTCCTGGGCGCACTGGCGCTGGGCGACCTGGGTGCGCACTTTCCGGACAGCGACGCGCGCTGGCGCAACGCCGACAGCCGCGCGCTGCTGCGTCACGTGGCGGCCTTCGTCCAGGCGGCGGGCTACGCCGTGGTCAACGTCGACGCCACGGTGATCGCCGAGGCGCCGAAGCTTGCGCCGTTCATCTCGGCGATGCGCGCCAACGTCGCCGCCGATCTCGCCTGCGGCGTCGACTGTATTTCGATCAAGGCCACGACCACCGAGCGCCTGGGATTCATCGGGCGCGAGGAGGGCATCGCCGCGCAGGCAGTGGCGCTGCTCGCGTTGCGCGAATCGTCGCCGCCGTAGGTCGGGCTCGCGCTACCGCAGCGGAAGCGTCACCCGCGCGAGCGTCCCGCCCCCTTCCCGTGGCAGCAGGTCGAAGCGTCCGCCATGCATGCGCGCGATGCTATCCACGATCGCGAGTCCCAGGCCCGCACCCGCGGCGCCGTCGGCGCGGGTACGGGCGGGGCTTGCGCGGGTGAACGGCTGCTTCAGGCGCTCGACCTCGTCCGCGGCGATGCCGGGACCGCGGTCCGCGACGTCGATGCGTATGCTCGTGCCGTCGCGCGCGGTCGCAACCTCCACCGGCGGCGCGCCGTAGGCGAGCGCGTTGTCGATGAGATTCGCGACCAGCCGCGACAGCGCGGTCGGCTTGAGCGGCAGCGCCGGCACGCCGCCCGGCGCGAACGACACCGGCTTGCCGCCGTTGGCGTAGCGCGCGACGGCAGCGGCGACGATGGGATCCGGTTCCGCGCTCTCGAACCCGCCGTCGGCGCCGCGCGCGAAGTCGAGAAACTGTCCGAGGATGCGATCCATCTCCTCGATGTCCGCGACCATGCCGTTGCGCAGGGATTCGTCCGGCGCGCTCAGTTCCACGCCGAGCCGCAGGCGCGCGAGCGGCGTGCGCAGGTCGTGCGACACGCCCGCCAGCAGCAGCGCGCGGTCCGCCTCGATGCGCGCGAGATTGGCGGTCATCGCGTTGAAGCCACGATTGACGGCGGCGATTTCCGAGGGTCCGGTTTCCGGCAGCTTCGAGGCCGGCTCGCCGCGCCCAACGCGCTCGACCGCGGCGGTGAGCTCGCGCAGCGGCCGCGCGAGGTAGCGCGCGAACAGGAACGCGGCGGCGAGCAGCAGCGCCGACGTCACCAGCAGCCACAAGAGCGCCCGCGTCGGCGTTTCGTCCGCGGGAGAGCGCGCCGGCACCGGCACGCCGATCCAATATGGCGTATCCCCTGCCACCACGCGCACGAACAGCATTCGCCGCCGCGGCGCGAAGCGTACGTCGGTGTCCGGCCCCAGCCGCTCGCGCAGGCGCTCCGCGAGCTCGCGCATGAACGGTCCGCCTGCCGGCTGGTCCCGCACCACCGGATCGGGCTCGGGATGGATGCTTACGTCGTATTCGCGCGCGAGCTCCTCGAGCGTCTCGCTGCGCTCGGGGTCGTCGGTGCCGGCGAGTGCTGCGCGGATCGCCTGCAGCTGCACGATCTTGGTTTCCGACAGTTGGCGGGTGATGAGATTCGAGCGCTCGACGCGCAGCAGCACGATGCTCGCGAGCACGGCGAGCGCGACGACTGCGATCAGCAATAGCGTCAGCCGCCCGAACAGCGAGCGCGGCAGCAGGATCACGACTTAGCTAGCCCGCGGCTTCGGTCCGCTGATCCGCCGGCGCGGCATCCGGCACGTACACGTAGCCGAAGCCCCACACCGTCTGGATGTAACGGGGATTGGCGGGATCGGGCTCGACCAGTTTGCGCAGGCGCGACACTTGCACGTCGATGGCGCGGTCGAACACTTCGTGGTCGCGCCCGCGCGCCAGCATCATGAGCTTTTCGCGCGCGAGCGGCTGGCGCGGGTGCTGCGCGAACACGCGGAGCAGCGAAAACTCGCCGGTGGTCAGCGGCACGCTCTTGCCGTCGAGCGAGAGCGTGCGCGCCGCGAGGTCGAGTATGTGGCGCCCGAAGGCGACGGTGCCTTCTTCGGCCGGCGCACCGGGCACCACCCGCTCGCCGTGCCGGCGCAGCACCGCATGAATGCGCGCGACGAGCTCGCGCGGGTTGAACGGCTTGGCGAGATAGTCGTCCGCGCCCATCTCGAGGCCCACGATGCGGTCGACGTCCTCGCCCTTCGCGGTCAGCATGATGATCGGCACCGACTCGCCGGCGCCGCGCAGGCGGCGGCACACCGACAAGCCGTCCTCGCCCGGCAGCATGAGGTCGAGGACGACGAGGTGCGGCGGGTCGCGTTGCAGCTTGCGGTCGAGGTCGCGCGTGTCGGCGAGGGCGGCGACCTGGAAGCCTTGCTCGCCCAGGTAGCGCGTCAGCAGGTCGCGCAGCCGCACGTCGTCGTCGACGACGAGGATCTTGGTGGGACCGCTCTTGCTTGGCATGGCGATGATTTAATCCCGTGGCGCCCCGCCGGGGCGACGCAACTGTAAACGATTGTAACGGCGCCGCGCGCCCGGCAACGTTCCGTTGCAATCGGCGCGCGTGGCGCCCGAACCGGGGGACGACAATGCGGCTCGAACGTTCGAGTCCGGATGCCTGCATCCCGCAAGGCCCGGGCGACGACAGATTCGTTCTCGTACGAGGAAAGGAATTGCCATGAACTCCCGATTTGCCCGCGTTGCGGGCGTGATGGCCGCGGCGCTTATCGCGGCCGGGTCGCAGGCGGCGCTGGCGCAACCCGGGGGCGGCCCCGGCCGCGGCCCCGGACCCGATCACGGTCTCGCCATCGAGCACGTGCTCGCGTCGCTCAAGACGCAGCTCAACCTCAACACGTCACAGCAGGTGATGTGGGACAACGCCGTCGCGCACGCCAAGTCGGCGCGCGCGAGCACGCGCGGCGGCATGGACCAGGTGCAGGCGGCGCTGAAGGCCGAGCTCGCCAAGGCCGAGCCCGACTTCGCGGCGGTCGCCACGATTGCCGATCAGGCGCAGGCGAGCAACCAGGCGGCGCGCAAGCAGGTGCGCGACGAATGGCTGCGCCTGTACGCTACGTTCTCGCCGGCGCAGAAGGCGGTCGTGCGCGATGCGTTGCGCGAGCGCGTCGCGCGCATGGAAGCCTTTCGCGACAAGATGAAGGAGCGTTTCCAGTCCCGCCAGGGACCCGCGAGCTGACCGCGCCGCTATCTCGGCGACAACGCTTCGGCTAGAAAACTGCCGCCTTCGGGCGGCAGTTTTTTTCGTGCGTTGCGCGAGGCGCGGCGGCGTAGCCGGCGAATCCCTGCGACCGTTCGTCGCCGGCGCCTGCCTCATATTCCGCCGTCATAAGATTTGCGGTCCGACGGCATCACCCCTGCTGAGCTATGGGAGTGTCCTGTGAAGCCTGTCCAGGTGCCTGGAAACTAGCATTCTCCCCAGTCCGCGCTACCATCCAAATGTCATGAAGCTTTAGAGTACTAAACAACGTCGTATGACATTGTCAAGTATAAATATATATGATTCAAGCAATTACGAGTACTTGTTAACATGGCATCTGCATAAACATCAAGTGATGATTACCGTTTGTCGCCTGATTGACGTATCGCACTTGTAAATAAATTTTTGGTCGTGAATAATCGCGTCGCACGGGGAAGGTCCACCTGGATGTCGCCGAAATTCGAATGGCGGCGCCGGCGAGGAACCGGATCCCCACCACGAGAAACATCGACCAATGTGCGGAGGCCGGTGATGCAGGGCGATACTAGGATCGGGCAACCAGGGTCTACGCAGTCCCGAGGATGGCGCAACAGTTTCTTCCTCGCGACGGTGCTGCTGGCGGGGGCGTGGGTCGGCAACGCGGCCGCGCAGTTCACAATCAATGCCCCGCCGGCCGTGAGCTTGAGCGCCGAACAGACTTCGCTGAAGATGGGCGCCTCGACCAAAGTCACGGCCGTGGCCACGGACCGCGATGGCACCATCCAGCGTATCCTGATCTACGACGGCGTCGCGCTGCTCGGCCAGGGGACATCCTCGCCCTTCACGCTCGATTACACGCCGACGGCGGTCGGCTCGCGCACCTTGACGGCGGTCGCCGTCGACAATCGCCTGGCGCAAGTCACCTCGCAGCCGGTGACCATCGTGGTCACCAGCGCCGGCAATCAGCCACCGACCGTGAGCCTGAGCGCTTCGCCACCCGTCATTTCTTCCGGGGGCAGTTCGACGTTGACCGCCCAGCCGGCGGATGCGGACGGCTCGGTCGCGATGGTGATGTTCTACGAGGGAGCGAAGCTCATCGGGACTGCCACTTCCGCGCCGTGGCAAGTCACCTTTGTCGATCCTAACGCCGGAGGCAACGGCGTCCACTACGTCACGGCGGTCGCGTACGACAATTTGAACGCCCAGACCACGTCGAACGCGGTGATGATCTATGTCAGCACGAACCCGAACGCGGGCACCAACAAGCCACCCCAGGTTGCGCTCGCCTCGTCCGCGACAACGCTTACCGTCGGCCAGTCCGCGACCTTGACCGCGGCGGCCTCCGATTCCGACGGCACGGTAAGCAAGGTCGATTTCTACAATGGCGCCGCGCTGGCGGGCAGCGACACCAGCAATCCCTACGGCCACACGTTCACACCGGCCGCCGCCGGCACGTTCACCTTCACGGCGCAAGCCTTCGACAACGCCGGCGCCAGCACTACGTCCAACGCGGTGACCATTCAGGTCAGCGCGAACCCGGGCGGCAACCAGCCGCCTTCGGTCTCGCTTTCGTCTTCCGCGATGACGCTTACCGTCGGCCAGTCCGCGACCTTGACTGCGGCCGCCTCCGATTCCGACGGCACGGTGAGCAAGGTCGATTTCTACAATGGCGCCGCGCTGGCGGGCAGCGACACCAGCAATCCCTACAATTACACCTTCACACCGACCGCCGCCGGCACGTTCAACTTCACGGCGCGCGCCTTCGACAACGCCAGCGCCAGCACGACGTCGAACGCCGTCGCGATCGTCGTCACGAGCGGCGGCCAGCCGGCGCCGACCAACTTGCCGCGCATCACGCTGTCGATGAGCGCCAACGTGGTCGCGCCGGGGGCGACGGTGACGCTCAATGGGACGGCAGCGGCCACCGCGGCTGGCGCCTCGGTCCAGCAGGTCTCGTTCTACATAAGCGGGCAGCCGCAGGTCGACGACACCACGTCGCCCTACAGCACCACGTTCACCCCGCCCGGTCCGGGTACCTACAACATCTACGCGGGTGTGCGCGATTCGCTGGGCAACACGAACACGACGCTGGTCCAGAAGGTGATCGTGCAGAACGCGCCCGCGGTGGTCACGACCGACCCCGACATCTATCGCCTGCTCAACCAGGCGACCTTCGGCTTCTCGCAGGCCGAGGCGGCGAACGTGCAACGGCTTGGGATCGAGGGCTGGATCGACGACCAGATGAGCCCGACCAAGCCGGTGTCCGGCTATCCCGACTCGAAGTACAACCGCATCCAGCTCTCCACGAGCGCGGACTGCACGACGCAGGCACCAGGCGGGATGTCCTACCCGGCCGACTCGCCGCAGGCGATATGCGCGCGCGACCACCTCACGCTCGCGATGGTGCAGCGCGACTTCTTCACCAACGCGATATACGCGCCGGACCAGCTCCGCCAGCGCGTGGCGTGGGCGCTGTCGCAGATCCTGGTGACGTCGGGCAACGAGCCGGATCTGTCCTACGCGCACGTGATGTCGCGCTACCAGAACCTCATGTTCGAGGAGGCGTTCGGCAACTACGAGACGCTGTTGCGCAAGGTCACCTACAACGCGGCCATGGGCAACTACCTCGACGCGGTCAACAACGACCGTGCGCCGGCGCCGCCGACCACCAGCACGCGGGTTCCGAACGAGAACTACGCTCGCGAGATCATGCAGCTGTTCTCGGTGGGGCTGCACGAGCTCAACCTGGATGGCACGCCTATCATGGACCCGCAAACCGGCATGCCGGTGCCGACCTACGGGCAGACCGAGATCGCCGAATTCGCGCGGGTCTTCACGGGCTACACCTACTCCAGCGCCGCGAACCCGGGCGGGCCGGCCACCGGCAAGCAGGGCCGCTACTACGGCGCGCCGATGGTTCCGTACCCGACCACCAACACGACCGGTCACGACCCGAACGCGAAGACGCTGCTCAACGGCACGATCCTGCCCGCGGGCCAGACCGGGCAGCAGGACATCGACGCCGCGGTGCGCAACGTGTTCTCCCACTCGAACACCGCCCCCTTCGTCGCCAAGCAGCTCATTCAGCGGCTGGTCACGGGCAACCCGTCGCCCGCCTACGTGGCGCGCATCGCGGCGGTCTTCGAGGATAACGATCCCAGTGCAGCGGTCGGCCAGCGGGGCGATCTGAAGGCCGTGGTGCGTGCGATCCTGCTCGACCCGGAAGCGCGCGGCGGCGTCAAGTCCGCATCCGACTTCGGCAGCCTGCGCGAGCCGGTGCTGATGGTGACCTCGCTCCTGCGAGCAACCAATGGCCACACCGACGGCAACCGTCTCGAAGGCCAGACGGGCAACCTCGGGCAGCGTCCGTACTACTCGCCGAGCGTGTTCAACTACTTCATGCCGGACGCGAAGGTGCCCAACAGCGTCCCGCCGATCACGGGTCCGGAGTTCGGCATTCACACCACGGTGACCGCCATCGGCCGCGCGAACCTGATCTACGCGTTGGTGTACGGCGGCTACGCACCGGATCCGAACATCCCCAATGCGGTCGGAACCAGGGTGTTCCTCGGGCCGTTCGAGGCGCTGGCGGACGACCCGGCGGCGATGGTGTCGCTCGTCAACCAGCAAATCGCCGGCGGTCAGTTCCCGGCCGCGCTCGAGGCGACGATCGTGACCGCGGTGAACGCGATCACGATGAGCGCGACACCCACCGCAGCAGAGCGGCTCGCCCGCGCCCGCATGGCCGTCTACCTGATGGCCTCGTCCTACGACTACCAGGTCCAGCGCTAATCATGATCATCACACGCCGGAAGTTCCTGACCTCAACGAGCGCCCTGACCGCGGGCGCGCTTGCCGGAAATCTCGCCACGTGGGGGGTGCGCAGCGCCGAAGCGCAGGGGGCGCCTTCGTACAGGGCGATCGTCGTGGTCTTCTTGTTTGGAGGCAGCGACTCCAACAACATGATCATTCCCTACACCGACTACTCGGCGTACTCTGCCGTCCGCACGCCGGCGTCGAACGTGGCGATTACCCAGCCGCAACTCCTCCAGTTTCCCGCGCAGGGCAAGATCTATGGGTTCCATCCCAGCATGGCGCCCGTCGCGCCGGTGTACACCGCGGGCAAGATGGCGGTGCTCGCCAACGCGGGCACGCTGATCGCGCCGATCGCCGATCGCGCGCAGTACCAATCCACGCCGTCGCTACGGCCGCCCAGCCTGTTCTCGCACTCCGACCAGCAGGACCAATGGAGCGGTTTGCTGGCCGGTGTGCCGGCGCGGACCGGATGGGGTGGACGCTTCGCCGACAAGTTGATTGGCGTCAATGCCGGGCAGGTCATCCCTTCCGCGATCTCGGTGTCGGGCTCGCAGCTCTACGTCATGGGGACGGCGACCGCGCCCTTGGTGGTCCCGCAGAACGGCGGCGTCAACGTCTCGGGCCAGGGGGCCGACACCGTGTCGCAGGCGCGCTACAACGCACTGGTGTCGCTGCTCAAGAACGCGAGCGCCGGCAATCAGGTGGTGGTCGGCGCGGCCGGCATCATGGACAAGTCGCTGACCGCGAACGCGACGGTCAACCCGATCCTGACTGCGGCGCTGCCGCCGGTCATCCAAAACGCGTTTACGGTGGGCGGCACCCTGCTCAACACCGGCATCGCGCAGCAGTTGCGCCAGGTCGCGCGCCTGATCGAGGGGCGTGCCGCGACCGGCGTCAAGCGGCAGGTGTTCTTCGTGAGCATGGGCGGTTACGACACGCACAGCAACACGGTGCAGAACCAGACCAACCTCTTCAACCAGCTGTTCCCGGCGATGAAAGCGTTCTACGACTACACCGTGGCCGCGGGCATCTCCAACGACGTGGTGCAGACCACGCTGTCCGACTTCAACCGCACGTGGATCGGCAACGCCAACAACGGCGTGGACCACGCGTGGGGGGGCCACCAGATCGTCATGGGCGGCTCGGTGAACGGCGGCCAGATGTACGGCGTGTTCCCCGACCTCATCCGCGGCAACGCGGGCGGTACGATGGACGCCGGCAGCAACGGCTCGTGGATTCCCGGCATCGCGGTCGACCAGGTCGGCAGCACGCTCGGCAAGTGGTTCGGGATGCCCGCCGGCGACATCGCGCAGGTGTTCCCGAACCTGTCGCGCTTTTCGACGCCGGACTTGGGATTCATGGCGTAAGCAGACGTTTCGCAACCGGGCGTCATGCAAACGGGCCGCGATGCGGCCCGTTTGCATGACGGTGGACCGGGCTCACGCCGCGTGCGCGATC
The DNA here is from genome assembly GCA_020845855.1 of Burkholderiales bacterium. Classification (GTDB taxonomy): domain Bacteria; phylum Pseudomonadota; class Gammaproteobacteria; order Burkholderiales; family Casimicrobiaceae; genus VBCG01. Next base: position 12,341 of record JADLEZ010000403.1, on the reverse strand, counting down.
AGCCCTTGCGCCGCGGCATGCAACACGGCCGGGACTACGGGCTTCGGCAGCAGAAGCAGGCCCGCCATGCGGGCATCGCGCTCGGCGGACGGACTCGTGTCGCCCGAGATGAGCAGCGCCGGCACCGCCATGCCCAGCTCATGGCGCAGGCGGTCGACGGCGTGGATCCCGCTCTGCCCGTCGGCAAGGCGCAGGTCGGCAACGACGAGGTCCGGATAGCGTTCGGCGCGGCCAAGGGCGTCGAGGAGCGCGGGCAGGTCGCTGCCGCCGGTCACGCGCGCGCCCCAGGTCTCGAACAACGCGCTCATCGCGTCGAGCGCGAGCGGATCATCGTCGACCACCGCCACCAGCGTGCCGGCAAGCGCGGGCCCTGCTTGCGCGCGCCCTAGCTGCACCGGCGCGCGTGCCACCGGGCTCATCCGCGGCGCGAGGATCCGGAAGCGCGAGCCGCGCTCGACGCGCGATGCGACCTCCACGCGGTGCCCGAGCAGCGCCGCGAGCCGGCGCACGATGGCGAGGCCCAATCCCATGCCGGCGTGCGCGTGGCTGCGGTGCGGGCCACGCACCTGGTAGAACTCCTCGAAGATACGCTCCTTCTGCGCGTCGGCAATGCCGATGCCGGTGTCGACGACGTCGATCGCGACCGCGTCCCCGCGTGGCCGCGCGCCCACCAGCACACCGCCGCCGTCGGTGTAGCGAATCGCATTGACGACCAAGTTGCGGACGATGCACTCGAGCAGGGCAGGGTCGCTGCGCACGGCGAGCCGTGTCGGCGCGATGCGCAGTGCCAGTCCCTTCGCCGCGGCTTGCGGCCCGAACTCCTTCGCGATCCTCGCGAGCAGCGGCGCCACGGCCACCCGCACGTGCGCCGGAGTCAGAGCGCCCGCTTCCAGCCGCGACAGGTCGAGGAGCTGCTCGAACTGCGCCTCCAGGGCCGCGACGGCACGCTGGATGCTCGCCACCAGCGACTGCCATGGCGCGTCCGTCGCGCGCGCCGCGAGGGCGGCGATGTACAGCCCGAGCGCGTGCAGCGGCTGGCGCAGGTCGTGGCTCGCCGCGGCGAGGAGCTGGCTCTTGGAATGGTTCGCCGCCTCGGCCGCGGCGCGCGCTTCGTGCGCCGCGCGTGACTTGGCGGTGAGCTCTTCGATCAGGTCGAGGTTTTCGTAGCGCATCGCGAGCGAGCGCGTGAGCGAGGCGTTGAGCTGATGGCCGAAGGCAAGGATGAAGGCGAGCACGACGCTCATCACGGCCGCGAGATACAGGTGCACCTGGTCGCCGTCGAGGGCGACACGCAAGATGAGCGGGACCAGCGCCGGCAGCGCGAAGCCGTAGAATGCGGGCCGGTAGACCGCGGTCAGGTTGAGCCCGCCGAGCACGACGCCGAAGATGCACACGACGAGCAGCGCCTGATAGGCGGGCGAGTCGGGGTACATCACCAGCGCGGCGAAGCCCCACAGGGCGCCGCCGATGGCCGAGCCCGCCGACCAGTAGCGGCCCCATCGGCGGGTCGCCGCAAGCCCCGGCCGCCGGCGCACCCACGCCCGCACGAGCAACGCGCGCCACACCTGGTTCATCGCGATGAGCGCGATCCACGCGGCCATCCACCCCGGGGAGGCATGACCCCACAGCACCGCGCACAGGATCGCGGCGCCGAGCAGCATCGACACCGACGTGCGATGCCAGCCCGCGTAAAGCTGCGCCACCTGGTCGGCGTGCGCGCGCGCGAGTGTCGCGGACGCGGGGGCGGCGAACGCCGACACGGCCGCCTGGTTACGAGTTGCGCAGGTCGGCGCGGTCGACGTCGATGCCGCGGCGCGCGAGCTCGGCGATCACCTGCGCGCGCGAGTGCACGTTGAGCGCCTTGAGCACCGCGCTGACGTGCACCTTCACCGTACCTTCCGAAAGCCGCAGGTCCTTGCAGATCGACTTGTTGGCCTTGCCCTGCGCGAGCAGCAGCATCACCTCGCTTTGCCGCTGCGTGAGCCCGAGCACCTCGATCGACACGCCGTCGACGAAGCGCGGCCGCGTCGGAGCCACGTCGCGGGTGACGTGGCGGCCGCCGGCCAGCACGGTGCGTACGGCGTCGAGCATGCTGGCCGCGTCGGACGTCTTGGCGATGAAGCCGCGCGCGCCTGCCGCGAGTGCCCCGCCGATGGTCGCGCGGTCGTGCGTGGCGGACAGCACGACGATCGGCAGGAAGGGAAAACTGCGCCGCAGTTCGGCAAGCAGGTCGAGCCCGTGGGCGCCGGGAAGCGTCAAGTCGAGCAGGACCAGCGCGCAGTCAGGGTGCCGGGCAAGCAGGGCGAGCGTGTCGTCGCGGCTTCCGGCAGCGAGAATGTCGAGGTCGCCGTCGAGGTCGGGCAGGACCTCGGTCAGCGCGTGGACGATCAGCGGATGATCGTCGACTACCAGGATCTTCATCACATCCCCCGCGGCGAGTCGCGACGCGGGAGCACTATGCGGCTGGGTGTGCGGCGGGGGGTACTGTCAGAACGAACAGGTGCACTGAAAGCAGATCCCTCGCTTCGCTCGGGATGACAACGTTAGGGGGAGCAACGCGATTTCTTGCAGATTCACCCCGTCCTGCCGAACGCGTTCCTCTGCAGCTCGGCCATCTCCGCGCGCAGTTTTTTCAGGCGCGACTCGACGACCGAGACCTGGTAGAAGTTGCCGTCGCCCGCCTTCGCCGCGAGCTCGAGCTGGCCGATGGCGAGCGGCAAGTTGCCCATCCATGCGTAGTATTCGCCCTGGTGCTCGTGCTCCTTCAGGCGCATGTTCTGCTCGGCGTACGCGCGGGCGGCGATCTGGTGCAACGGGCCGTTGCCGGGGAAGCGCTGCAGCTGCTGCTCGGCGAACGCCGCGGCCTCCGCCGGACGCTTCGCCTTCAACAACGCCCCGGGATAGTCGTACACGAGCTGCATCTTGTTGGGGTAGTGCGCCAGCGCCTTCGCGAACCGGCGCGCGGCCGCGTCGTATTCCTCGGCGCCCATGAGCACGTTGCCGGCCATCGCCTCGATCATCGGATGCGGCGGCGCGATCTTCTCGAGACGCGCGAGCTCGACCTTGGCGCGCGGGATGTTGTTCGCGCGCAGGAGCGACGCGACGAGTCCGTACTGTTCCGCGATCGCGTTGTTGTACTTCTTCTCGCGCAGCGCCGTGTCGAAGTTGGCGACCTGCTCGCGCGCGTCACCCTGGTAGCTCTTGAGCAGCGCGCGCACGAGGTGGAAGTCGAGCGAATCGGGGACCTGGCGGTACGGCAGGCCCTCCGCACGCGCCTGCGCTTCCGCGATGCGCTCGAAGGTGATCGGGTGCGTGCGCAGGTACGACGGCGCGTTGCCCTCGACGAAGCGGCTGTTGCGCTGCAGCCGCTCCATGAACACGGCCTGGGCATTGGGGTCGAAGCCGGCGGCGACGAGACGGGAGAAGCCGATACGGTCGGCCTCGTACTCGTTGTCGCGCGTGAAGTTGAGGCGGTTCTGGATGTCGAGCGCCTGCGTGCTGGCGATCGCCGCCTGCACGCCCTGGCCGCCGCCGCCCGCGCGCGCGGCGAGGATCGCCAGCGCGAGCCCCGCCAGCGACAAGAGCATCGAGTTCTTCTGGTTGTCGACCATGCGCGCCATGTGCCGCTGCGTGACGTGCGTGATCTCGTGCGCGAGCACGGCGGCAAGCTCGGACTCGTTCTGCGCGAGCAGGATGAGCCCGGTGTGCACGCCGATGTAGCCGCCGGGCAGCGCGAAGGCGTTGATCTGCGGATCGGGCACCGCGAAGAACTCGAAGTCCTGCCTCGCGTCGGGCAACGCGTTGACGAGTCGATAGCCGAGCTCGTTCAGGTAGTCGTTGACTTCCGGATCCTGCAGATAGCCGCCCTGCGCGCGGATCTGGCGCATGATCGCCTCGCCGACCTTACGTTCCTGCGCGGGCGTGAACGCCGCTTGCGACGAGTCGCCGAGGTCGGGGAGCTGCGCGCCGCCGTACGGATGGATCGCCGGCCCGCGCAACGCCGACGCGCTGGGCATCGGCACCGGCATGTCCGTCGGCGCCGGCAACGTGGTCCACGCCGGGCGCGAATCGGCATCCGTGCCGCTCGGCGCGGGTGGCGCCTGCGCCCCTGACGTGGCGGCGAGCGCAAGCGCCACCACCGCGGCTACGGCCTTGCGGCCGATCCGGCGATTCTGGGCAATCGAGGCGTACATGGTCGGTTGCGAAGCGCCGCCCCGAGGAACTGACGAGCCCCCCACGGGGCGGCGAGCGAAGCGAGCGGGGGGAGGTTCCATCCGGTGCTAAGATTCCGGCCCCACCGCAAGAGTTCAAACGGGCATCTTCAACGTGGCACGCGTCCGATCGCCGAAAGCGGCTCCCGTCGAACCCGCTGCCGCCGGCGGCAGGCGCGCAAAGCGGGCAGGCGGCGAGGCGTCCCCCCATTTTACCCACTTCGGTGCGGGCGGGCAGGCACGCATGGTCGACGTCGCCGGCAAGGACGTCACCCGACGGACGGCGCGCGCCGGTGGGGCGATCGTGATGAAGCCGGCCACACTCGAGCTCATCAGGGCGGGCAGCGCGAAAAAGGGGGACGTCCTGCTCGTCGCGCGGGTGGCGGCGATCGCCGCGGCAAAGCGCACCGCCGACCTGATTCCGCTGTGCCATCCGCTGCCGCTCACCCACGTCGCGGTCGATTTCGCGTTCGACGACGCGCGTGCGGCGGTCGTGATCGAGGTGACCGCGGAAACGCTCGGGCGCACGGGGGTCGAGATGGAGGCCTTGACCGCGGCCGCGGCGGGACTTCTGACCGTGTACGACATGTGCAAGTCGGCTGACCGCGCGATGCGCATCGAGGGGCTGCGCCTGCTCGAAAAGGCGGGCGGCAAGTCCGGGCACTTCGTGGCGGGCGCCTAGGCTGGCAACATGACGCCGAACGCGACCGAAGGCGACGGTGTGCGCACGGCGATGCACAGGCGCCTCGCGCGCGTCGAGCGCGAGTTCCAGCGGCAATGGGACGCGATCGCGCCGGGCGGGGAGGTGAACGGCGGCGCGCGGGGGGTGAGGCGTGCCTGATATTCCGCAGCTTTGCCTCGCGACGTTGCCGGCGGTCCCGGCCGCCGTCGCGCGGCCGGCGTACGATCCGCGCGCGATCGGCGTCGGCATCTTCCACCTGGGGGTGGGCGCGTTCCATCGCGCGCACCAGGCGGTGTACACCGACGACGTCCTCGCCCGCGATCCGCGCTGGGGCATCTGCGGCATCTCGCTGAAGAGCGCGCGCACGATCGAGCCGCTTGCCGCGCAAGATGGCCTGTATACGCTGCTCACGCGCACCAGTGACGGCGTTACGGCGCGCGTCGTCGGCTCGCTGCGCGAAGCGATGTTCGCAGGCGCGGCCCGCGCGGCCGCGATCGCGCGCATGGCCGACCCGCGCATCACGGTGATCACGTCGACCGTCACCGAGAAGGGCTACTGCCACGATCCGGCGACCGGCGCGCTGAACGACGAGCATCCCGACATCGCGCACGACCTCGCGGCGCCCGATGCGCCGGAGTCCGCGATCGGCATCGTGGTCGCGGGCTTCGCGGCGCGGCGGGCCGCGAACGCGGGCGGGATCACCTTCGTCTGTTGCGACAACCTGCCGCACAACGGGCGCATGGTCGAGGGCCTCGTGCACGCGTTCGCGCAGCGGCGCGACGCCGCGCTCGCCCGCTGGATTGCCGATCACGTTACGTTTCCGTCGGCGATGGTCGACCGTATCGTGCCCGCCACCACGCCCGAGGACCTCGTCTTTGCGCAACACGTGCTCGGCCTGCACGACGCCGCGGTGGTGGCCGCCGAGCCTTTCGGGCAATGGGTAATCGAGAACCGCTTCGGCGCGGCGCGGCCGGCATGGGAGGAGGCGGGCGCTCAGCTCGTGGCCGACGTGGCCCCGTTCGAGCTCATGAAGCTGCGCCTGCTGAACGGCAGCCACTCGACCCTGGCCTACCTGGGGTTTCTGCTCGGCCACGAGTTCGTGTGGCAGGCCGTGCGCGATCCGCTGATCGCCACACTCATCGAGCGTCAGATGCACGACGAGATCGTGCCCACGCTCACGCGCCTGCCGGGCGTCGACCTGCCGGCGCACTGTCGCAAGCTCCTCGAGCGCTTCGCCAATCCGGCGCTGCCGCACCGGACGCAGCAGATCGCGATGGACGGCTCGCAAAAGCTGCCGCAGCGCCTGCTCGGCGCCGTGCGCGAGCGCATCGCGGCCGGCGCGCCGCTTGCCCACTTGCCGCTCGCCGTCGCCGGCTGGATTCGCTACGCGAGCGGCAGCGACGAGCGTGGCGGGCGCATCGACGTGCAGGACCCGCTCGTTGGGGCCTTCCGCCGGATCGTGGACGATGCCCACGGCGACCCCGGCGCCATCGCCGACGGCTTTCTCGATCTGCCGAGCGTCTTCGGCGCCGACCTCGGCGCGCACGATGCCTTTCGCGAGGCGGTGCGCGGATACGTCGTACAGTTGTTCCGGGACGGCGCGCAGGTCACGCTCGCCCATCACCTGGGAGTGGCCTGAATTCATCTCCACCGACAAGCGGTTCGACAATGTCCGCGCATCGACGCCGTGACGTTGACCGGCAAATCGCGCACCGGCTCGACGAGGCATCGACGCGATTGCCGATCAGTTGTGGCAGGCGGCCGCCAGTCGCCAGCCGATCGCACCTGTGCGCGACGCGATCGAAGCCGCCGCCGCCGGCGCCGACGTGCTCGGGCGCGACCTGCCGCACGAAAAGCACACCGTCGCCGACCTGATCACGGCGACGGCCTATGCCCTGCCGGCGATCGAGGTCGTCGGCAGCCGCATTGCGAACTGGGATATCAAGCTCGCCGACACGGTGGCCGACAACGCGTCGTCCGGCTTGTTCGTGCTCGGCACGCGACCGGTCTCGCTCGGCAGCTCGACCTTGCGGACTGCGGCATGGTGATGGAATGCCGCGGCGACCAGGTCTCGACGGGCGGGACGTGCTCGTCGGCTCGACCGCGGCGATCCTCGGCCACCCCCTGCGCTCGGTGGTGCAGTCGTCGCGCCTGCTGCATGGCGCGAGCATGAGCCTGCCTGCCGGCTCGCTGATCATGGCCGGCGGCGCCACGGCCGCGGAGGCGTTGCGGCCGGGGTTGCACGTGCAGTGCCGCGTCGGCAGCGGGAGCGGCGGGCTCGGACGAGGCGCAGGTTTTCCTCGTCAACATGAACGACTTCGGCGGCTTCAACGAAGTCTGGGCCGAGTTCTTCGACTACGGCGGTCCGACGCGCACGACGGTGGCGGTTCACCAGCTGCCGCACCCGCACCTGGTGATCGAGATCAAGGGCGTGGCGTACAAGCCCGCCCGGCCGACCACCTGAAGGCCGCACTCATTTCCACGACGCGAAAGGAGCGATGCATGAACCCGAAGTACGGATTGCCGCAAAGCCTGATGGGCTGGGTCGAGAAGAACCGCGCGAGCCTGAAGCCGCCGGTGTGCAACGCGGCCGTCTTCCCCGATGGCGACTACATCATCAACATGGTCGGCGGCGGCAACACGCGCACCGATTTCCACGACAACCCGACCGAAGAGATCTTCTACCAGATCCGCGGCACGGCCTACCTCAACGTCTGGGACAACGGGCGCTTCGACCGCATCGACCTCAAGGAAGGCGACATCTTCCTGCAGCCGCCGCATCTGATCCATTCCCCGCAGCGGCCCGACCCCAACGGCTTGTGCCTGCTGATCGAGAAGCCTCGGCCGCAAGGCGCCCACGACGCGCTCCAGTGGTACTGCCCCAAATGCGCCACGCTCGTCTGGCGCGCCAGCAAGCAGCTCGAGAGCCTGGTCGACGACCTGCCCAAGGTGTACGAGATGTTCTACGCGACCAGCGACGCCGAGCGAACCTGCAAGACCTGCGGCACGCTGCACCCCGGCAAGGACTACGCCGCGTGGCACGCCATCCGCCAGGCCAACGCCTGAAGCGCGGAGTCGCCATGATCGACATGCACTCGCATTTCTTCCCGCCGATCACGCGCGACGAGGCGCACGCGTTCGAGCCCGCGCGCGCGCCGTGGCTGGCGGTCGAGCGCGGTGCGTCGCAGGGGCAGATCATGCTCGCCGACAAGCCCTTCCGCCCGGTGTACCAGGCGCTGTGGGATCCCGACTATCGGGTGCAGGAGCTCGACGCCCAGGGCATCGACGTGCGGTCGTCTGCGCCACGCCGGTGATGCATCCGTGGGACATGATGGGCGGCGGCAACCGCATGAAGAAATGGATGCTGCCGTGGCTCGTCACGATGGCGGCGGAGACGCAGCTCGGCATGCTGTCGCTCATCCTGTCCGGTGCGCTGGAGCGCATCCCGGAGTCGCTCAGGATCTGCTTCGCGCACGGCGGTGGCAGCTTCGCGTTCCTGCTCGGCCGCGCCGACAACGCATGGCGGCACCGGGACATCGAGACTCGCGATGTCTTCCAAGCCGCGCATCGCAATCGGCAGGTCTACTTCCAGACGATGGGGGCGACGTCGACCGACCACGGACACCCGGCCGCGCAGACCTCGGATCTCTCGGAGGGCGAGGCGCAGCGCCTGCTCGACGGCGCGCTCGTGGGCACGATCACGGCCGCCGAGGCCGAGGCGTTCCGAGCTCGCGCCGCTCGCCGGCCACTATCCCGTCCTGAAGCTGCGACCCGCGTGGTGGTCCCACGACAGCCCCTCTGAACGAGCGTGGATCGCGAGCCATAACCGGACCCTAACGACGCGATAACCATAAATAAATAGCATAGATTTATTGTTTTGCGATAGTCTTAAATTACCACCCCTCGAAGGAGCACGCGATGAAGGAGAAAAAGGTCACCGCCCCCCCGATCGATACCGGCATCCCGGAGAAGCAGCGCGCGGACATCGCCGCCGGGCTGTCTCGCCTGCTTGCCGACAATTTCTCGCTGTACCTCAAGACCCACGACTTCCACTGGAACGTCACGGGTCCGATGTTCAATACGCTGCACCTCATGTTCGAGACGCAGTACAACGAGCTATGGGCCGCCAACGACGTGATCGCGGAGCGCATCCGCTCGCTGGGTTACCCCGCGCCGGGCACCTTCACGGAGTACGCGAAGCTCGCCTCGATCAAGGAGACGCCGGGGCAGCCGGCGGCGGAGGAGATGGTGCGGCTTCTGGTCGAGGGCAACGAGGCCGTGGTGCGCACGGCGCGGTCGATCTTCCCCAAGGTGGACAAGGCCAGCGACGAGCCCACGGCGGACTTGCTCACGCAGCGGATGCAGGTGCACGAGAAGAACGCCTGGATGTTGCGAAGCCTTCTCGAGTAGGCGCAAGGCCGTGGGCGGGTCGCCTAACGCCCAAGCTCAGCCGCGCGCCGCCGGAACGCACGCCGAGCACGAAGCTGCGTTCCGGCGCGTCCGCTCGAGCGCCGGGCCGCGCGTCTCTCGCTCTCGAGAGCGGACCTCACTGCGTGGAGGCGACGCGCCGCCTGGCTTTGCGGATCGGAATCCCCGAACGGCGAGGACCTCGACGTTTCATCGCACCACCTTGCGCTCGACCTCGACCACCTTGCCGTATTCGAACACGACGGTGGTGAGCGTCTGCGCGTCGCCCTCGACCGGCATGTAGGTCCAGCGCGCGAGCTTGCGCGAGCCGCCGCCGCTCTTCAAGTCGGGCGTTCCGATGCGCGCCAGCACCTCGCCCTCGTGCATGCCGGGCGACAGGTACCGGCGCTCGGCGGGGTTGCCGCCGCGGTGCTTGCCCTTCTTCTCCGAGGGCCCGGTGGCACGCGCCTTGGCCGGCGGCGGTGCCGCGAGGCGCATCGTGCTGCCTTGCGCTTGCGGCATCGGCAGCACCGACACCGTCGCCGGGTCGGCCGCGAAGTTGCGCAGCTCGCGGCCGTCCGGGCATGGTCTGTCCTGGTACACCGGCGCCTTGCCCTGCGCCGCGCATTTGTACACCTGCGCATTGGCGCAGGCGGACAGGCAGGCAAGCACGAGCGCTAGGAGGGCAGGGTGCATGGCGGTACGATATCGCTTCGAGCTTGCCCCGCGAAATAGGCCATTCGATGGAGTCCCGCATCGCCACCGCCGCGCGCGTCGCGGAAATCGCGCCCTTCCACGTCATGGAAGTGCAAACGGCTGCGCGGGCGCTGGAAGCCGCGGGCCGCTCGGTCGTGCACCTGGAGATCGGCGAGCCGGATTTCCCCACACCGGCGCCGGTGATCGCGGCCGCGCAGCAGGCGATCGCCAAGGGCGACCTGTACTACACCTCGGCGCTCGGCCTGCCCGCGCTGCGCGAGGCCATCGCGCGGCACTATGCCGAACACTATGGCGTAACCGTCTCGCCGGAGCGCGTGATCGTCACCGCGGGCTCGTCGGCGGCGCTCCTGCTCGTGCTGGCGCTCGTCGTCAACCGCGACGACCGCATCCTGCTCGCCGACCCCGGCTATCCGTGCAACAAGGCCTTCGTGCGGGTGCTGGAAGGCGAGCCGGTCGGCATCCCGGTGGGTCCGGACACACGCTACCAGTTGAGCGCGGACCTCGTGGCGGAGCATTGGACGCCCGCGACCCGCGGCGCGCTGGTCGCATCGCCGTCCAACCCCACGGGCACCTGCGTGCCGCACGACGAGATGCGCCGCATTCAAGCCGTGGTCGCCGAATGCCGCGGCCACCTCATCGTCGACGAGATCTACCTCGGTCTCACTTACGGTGATAAGCCGCGCAGCGTGCTCGAGTTCGCGCAGGACGCGTTCGTCATCTCGAGCTTTTCGAAGTACTTCAACATGACCGGCTGGCGCCTGGGCTGGCTGGTGGCGCCGGAGCGCCACGTGCGCGATTTGGAAAAGCTCGCGCAGAACCTGTACATCTCGCCCGCCACGCCGTCGCAGCGGGCGGCGCTCGCGTGCTTCGCGCCGGAGACGATCGCGATCCTGGAAGAGCGGCGGCGCGCGTTTGCGCGGCGCCGCGACTTCCTCGTGCCCGCGCTGCGCGACTTAGGCTTCGGCATTCCGGTGATGCCCACCGGAGGCTTTTTCGTGTACGCCGACTGCAGCCGCTTTTGCGACGACAGCGAACGATTCTGCCGCGACGTGCTCCAAGGTTGCGCGGTCGCCGTAACACCGGGCATCGACTTCGGGACGCACCGGGCGGCGCAGCACGTGCGGCTCGCCTACACCATCGAGCAGGCCAAGCTCGAGGACGGTGTTGCGCGCCTCGCGCGCTTTCTCGGTTCCTGACCTTACATGCAACGACGCTTCATCGCGGCCGCGGTTTTCCTCCTCGCCGGGTGCGGCGCCATGGAGACGGCGGACTATTACTTCCAAGGCGCCTCGGGACAGCTCGACATCCTCGCGAAGTCGCGGCCGATCGCCGAGGTGATCGGCGACTCGCCCGACGACGCTCTCAAGCAGCGTCTGCGCAAGGTGCAGGAGATCCGCGCGTTCGCGAGCCGCGAGCTCTCGCTTCCCGACAACGCGAGCTACACACGCTACGCCGACCTCGGCCGGCCGTTCGTGGTGTGGAACGTGTTCGCCACCCCCGAGCTTTCGCTCGAGCCGCGGCAGTGGTGCTTCCCCATCGCGGGCTGCGTGAGCTACCGCGGCTACTTCAACGAGAAGGACGCGCGCGACGAAGCGGCCCGGCTCGCCGCCGCGGGGCAGGACGTGTGGGTGAGCGGGGTTCCCGCGTATTCGACGCTGGGCTACTTCGACGACCCCGTGCTGTCCACTTTCGTGCGCTGGCCGGAGGTCGAGGTGGCGCGCATGGTGTTCCACGAGCTCGCGCACCAAGTGGTCTACGTCAAGGACGACACGCAGTTCAACGAGTCGTTCGCGGCGGCGGTCGAGGACGTGGGTGTGCGCCGTTGGTTAGAGTTGCAGGGCAACGCGCAACTGGACGCGCAGTTCGAGCGCAACGAGCGCTTGCGCGCGGTGTTCCGCGACCTCGTCCGCGACACGCGGGCGCACCTCGCGGAGGTCTACGCAAGCGACATGTCCGACGCCGGCAAGCGCGAGCGCAAGCGCCAGGCATTTGCCGACATGCGCGCGAGCTACGAGCGCGCGAAAGCCGGAGAGCCCGGGCTCGCCGGCTACGACCGCTGGTTCGCCGGTATCGCCAACGCCGGCCCGAACAACGCGAGTGTGGCCTCGATGGGGCTCTATACGGGCCAGATCCCGGCGTTCAAGGCGCTGCTCGCGGCCGAGGACGGCCACCTCGACCGCTTCTACAGCCGGGTCAAGGCCCTTGCCCAGCGGCCGAAGTCCGAGCGGGACGCGGTGCTGGCGGAGGCGCTGCGCTTGGCGACGCCGGCCACGGCCGAAGCCAGGCCCTAGCCAACGCACCAAGTCCCTGATATAGTAAGTGGT
>JADLEZ010000402.1 GCA_020845855.1 Burkholderiales bacterium | reverse complement strand
GCGCGTTGTCGGTCTTGGCGGTCCCGCCGCGCGCAGCGTGTTGGTCGACCGTGCCGGCGCGCGCGACGTTCTGCGACACGTGGTCGACCACCTGCAGGAAGCACTGCAACTTCTGCGCTGCGCGGTGAACCATCGACGCCACGAAGGCGTCTCCGTCATTGAGATACCGCTCGCCCGGTCCGAACAGTGACAGCGGGTCCAGGGAAACATACGCGGGCGGCGGGTCCAGCCCATCAAGCACCTCGAGCAGGGTGTCGAAGCCCTGGGCCCGATGCAGGGTTCCGGCCGAGTCAGCGGTCGCAATCGGCCCGAAACGATCGCGCTGCCAACCGAGGATCTTGATGTCCTGCTTTGCCCGGGCGATCGCGCCAGCCGGGAAGCTTCCGAATTGCGCAGCATCCTCGAGCACGCGGCGCAGGATGTACCGGTAATAGGCCGGTCCATCCTCGGCCGTGACGAGCACGCAGGTGCCCTGTTGGATCACGTCGCGGCCGTAGAGCGCATGCCCGCTGATCACGTGCAGGTACTCGTTGAGCACCAACGTCGTCTTGCCCGTGCCGCCGCTGCCTGCGAAATTGCCACCCGCCACAGGCAGCAACCCGTCAACGATGTGGTGTGGCCCCTGCGCGTTCTCGATCGCCTCGGCGCCGACCGCGAGATCGGCCATGAGTGAGGCTCGAATCGCGGCGACGTTCTCTGATGGCGCCGCGTCCTCGCCCATGGCCGCGACGTCCTGCGCATAGGCTTCCGTCGGCACCTTCTCGTGGTCACCAATGGAGAGCCCATCGCCAGCGCCATTGCCGTGCGAGCGCAGTTCATCGCCGTAGACATCCAGTGGGGGAAGTTCCACCTTTACGAGCGCGGTCTTGAGCCGTTCCTCGGGAGTCATGCCGCCACCTCGTCGGCGGCATCGTGCCCGGCCGTCCTTGGCGTTCGGATGTGTACCTCGCGCCCGGCCGCGCGCCAGCGCATTCCGCATTCCTTCGCGGCGTTCAGTCCCGCGCGATCGTTGTCTGCAAAGACAGTCAGCGACTCGACGCCCGGCAACAAAGGGAAGTTCGCAAGGTTGCCGCAGTCAATCGTGGACCATGCCGGCGTGAACACATGCGCGGCAGCGAGTGCCGATTCGACGCCTTCAGCGATTCCCAGGCCGCGCGTGACGCATTCATCCGGCCACAATCGGATGCAGCCGCCACGCTTGCGGTGCCCGGCCAGCAGCAGCTTGTCGCGGTCGGTGCCGGCTTTGCCGATTCCGTTCGGTGCCAACTTCGTGAAATGCAGCGAGATCGGCCGGCCGGTGCGGATGTCCGTGACTGCGGCGCAAAGACTTGGCGGGTGCTGGCCGTCCGCAGGCAGGAATCGCAAGTGCGAGTCGCGCGGCGGCAGCGTGCAGCCACGGTGCTGCAGGTAGGTCTCGCCCGGCGTTCCGCGCAGTCCTTGCGTGCGGCGCCAGATTGATTCGGCCGTCGTGCTCCAATCGAGCGGTTCGGCGGCGCGGACGGTGCGCGGCGGCGTGATCCGAAACGGCAGCACGTTGTCGGCCGACGTGTAACCGCATCGGTGACAGAAGGACACGATGCCGCGTTCATCGTGCGTCGTGGCGAGCGCGTCATCCTTCGGGCCCCTCGCGCATTGCGGGCATGGGCCGCGCGTTGTGCGCTTCATGCCAGCACCTCGCCCGTGATGGCGCGCCATGCGTCCTCGAGCTTCGCGCGGTCGCGCAGGCGGCGCGCTTCGCGGATGCGCGCGGGAGTGCTAGAATTGCGGCGTTCCCGTTCGATAAGTCCGCGTCCGAAGGTGCTGCAACCCTTCGGCGCGGCGTCGTGCGCGCGCATCAGCTATTGCCGCGTTCAGCGGCGCGCGCGGCCAGGTATGCGTCGATCTCCGACTCGACCCAGCCGCTGGCGCGTTTAGAAATCTTTACAGGCTTCGGGAACCAACCTTCGCGCCCGCCGCGATAGATCGAATCTCGGCCAAGCCCGCTCTTCACGATCACTGCGGGCAGTCGCAACACGCGAATCGGCGTTACAGGTGCAGCCATCGCTCATCCTCGTCAGTACGCCGATAGCGGTTACTAGCGGCGGCCTTCGGACAGGCGATACCTAAAATATACAGGCGCTCTCGTCGTTCAAGTACTTTTTGCGGCCAATTTCTGGCGTGCCTGCTTCAGCGTGCCGGCCGGCGCGTCTCTTCTGACGACCTGCCGATCCTGAGCCCGTCGAGATAATCCGCCCACTTCTGCATCATCTTGCGGCGCTCGGCTATGCGTGTCGCACGGTTATAGGCGCCGCGCACTTCGTCGCGCTCGGCATGCGCAAGCTGTAGCTCGATGACATCCGGCGGAAAGCCCATTTCGTTGAGGCGCGTCGAGGCCATCGATCGGAAGCCGTGCCCAGTCATCTCGCCGGCGGCGAAGCCGAGACGACGCAGTGATGCGTTGATGGTGTTCTCGCTGATCGGCCTGGAAGGGGAGGTCAGCGAGGGAAAGACGAAGCCGTCCGGGCCCGTGATGGGATGCAGTTCTCGCAGCAGCGCGACGGCCTGACGGGCGAGCGGCACGACGTGCGCCTCGCGCGCCTTCATGCGCTCGGCCGGAATGCGCCACTCCGGCTCTTTGCCGTCGAGCGTGATCTCGGGCCAGCGAGCGCCGCGTAGCTCGCCCGGGCGTACGAACACGAGCGGGGCGAGCTTGAGCGCCGTCTCGGTCGCCGGTTGCCCGTGGTAGCCGCAAATCGCCCGCAGGAGCTCGCCAATGCGGGCTGGCTCGGTGATGGCCGCGTGATTCTTGACGGCGTAGGGGACCAGCGCGCCGCGCAGGTCCGCGCTGAGATCGCGCTCGGCGCGGCCGGTGGCAATGGCGTAGCGAAATATCGTCCCGCATTCAGAGCGCACGCGGTGCGCGCTCTCGTGTAGGCCCCGGCCTTCAACACGCTTGAGCACGGCCAGGAGCTCGGGCGCGGTGATCGAGCGGATCGGTCGGCTGCCGAGGTAGGGAAATACGAAGGCCTCGAATCGCTGCAGCCGCTTCGCGTAGGTAGTGGGCGCAAGTCGCGCCTTGTTCGCGGCGAGCCATTCGCGCGCGACCGCCTCGAGCGTATCGGCGCGCGCAGCCTTCTCGGCCTGGCGCTCGGCGGAAGGGTCCTTGCCGTCGGCGACCAGGCGGCGCGCAGCGTCCCGCTTCTCCCGGGCGCGCTTCAGCGGTACGTCGAGGTAGTCGCCGAGGGAAATCAGCTTCTCGCGTCCGCCAAAGGTGTATTTCAGCCGCCAGAAGCGCCCACCGGCCGGCGTGATGAGCAGATACAGGCCGCGCTCGTCAAAGAGCTTGTAGGCCTTCTCCTTGCTCGCAGCGGCTCG
This sequence comes from Burkholderiales bacterium, assembly GCA_020845855.1. Lineage (GTDB taxonomy): Bacteria > Pseudomonadota > Gammaproteobacteria > Burkholderiales > Casimicrobiaceae > VBCG01. The sequence continues at coordinate 346 of JADLEZ010000402.1, read as the reverse complement.
AATCGTGGTGTCCGTCAATGCCATCCCGGTACCCCTTTCGCGAGTGAGATACCCCGCAGTGTGGGGGTGGTCTCGGGTGCGGGTCCGAAAGCGGTCGGATACCCCAGCACCCGCGCGATACCCTTGCAGATACCCCAGAACCTGCTACGCTGTCAACAGACGATATCGGACGTTGACGGAGAGTTTGTAACGGGATTTCAGTGGCTTACGGGGAAGTTTGCCGCCTCTTCGGACGGTATCGGACGCTGAGATGGCTCCCCGGGTTGGACTCGAACCAACGACCAACGGATTAACAGTCCGACGCTCTACCGCTGAGCTACCGGGGAACGGGAGACGAGAAGGGCGC
>JADLEZ010000401.1 GCA_020845855.1 Burkholderiales bacterium | reverse complement strand
GCTACAGCAGGGTGCGTTCGGGCCGACTTATGTCAGCCGGGTGCGCGCACCAGGGCGAGTTGCCGGACCTGGGCCACGAGCTCGCCTGCGGCGTCCCAGAGCAGGCCGTCCTCGACCAGGTGGCCGTTGGCCAGATCCCGGGTATCGAATTGACCGAGCATCCATCCCGGTGACGGACGACGGCGGACGTGCACGGTCATCTCGAGCGTGGGCACCCATCCGATCGGGCCGAGCAGGCTGAAAATGGATGGCGGAAATGCATCGGCGAACAGCACCGCGGCTCGGCTGTCCGGTTCGCGGCCGTCGCGCAGGCGGACCCAGCCCGTGATCCGCGCGTGGCCCGATGCGCCCGCTTTGGCGTCGTCGGGGTGCAGTCGCACCTCGAGGCGGTCGAGGATCGGCAGATCGATCCCCTGGGCTTGGCCAGAGCGCCCGACGCACTGCTCGGGCGGTGGAATCGATGGCGCGGGGATAGTCAATTGCGCTGGCGCCGGCTCTCCGAGCGCGCCGAACGTGGCGATCACCGCCAGCCGCGCCGTGTTGTCCTGCGACAGGGTGCCGCGCACGCTGTTCAGGTTTCGCCCGCTGCGCACCACGCGAGCCTCCACCGTGCAGGGGGCGTCCGAACAGCCGGGCCGCAGGTAGTGCGCCGTAATCGCCAGCGGATCGTGATGCTCGGGAACGAGCCGGCCCAAGGCCGTCAACACGAGCGACAGCAGATAGCCGCCATTGGGATTCGTGCCGATGTTCCAGGACGGGTGCACGTGCCCCGACCATTGCTCATCGCCCAGCGGGAGCAAGCCGGTTTCTTCGTCGAATTGGCTCATGCGCGGAAGGCGCCCGAATCGGCCCGAAATGCGCTGGCACGGTGCGGAAACTCTCCCGGTGTCATCCCGAGGAACGCGCGAGTCGTTCACACCTGTCGCAGGCGCCGCCGATCGGATCAAGCGCTGGCCTGGGCAGGTTCCCGGTTGGTTGCTCTTTCCTGCAGCTCCTTCAAGCGCTCGTGGCGGAAGGCGCCCCACAGCGCGGCGCCGATCGCGCCGGCGTAAATGGAGTCGGGATGATTCACCGCGGTGATCCCGACGATCTTCTCGTTGACCAGTTCCTCCTGCAGCGCCGCGAGCAGGCCCTCGTCGAGCGCGAGGCCGCCGGTGAGGAGCACCGTGCCGGACTTGATGCCGGTGATCTTCAGTAGCCGCGCGAGACGCGAGGCCATCGAGATGTGGATGCCTTTGAGGATGTCGGCCGTGGCGATGCCGCGGGAAACCATGTTGATCACGTCGGTCTCGGCGAGAACGGCGCAGATCGAGCTCACCTTCTCCGGGTTGGCCGCGGAGCGCGAGAGCGTACCGATGTCCTCGAGCGCGACGCCCAAGTAGCGCGCGATGTTCTCGAGGAACTGGCCGGAGCCCGAGGCGCACTGGCTTGTCATCTTGTAGGAGAGCACCTTGCCGCGCTCGTCGATGTAGATGGCGCGGCCGTTGAGGGCGCCGATGTCGAGCACCGCGCGCGCCTGCGGATTGAGGAAGACGCCCCCGCGCGCGTGCGTCGTCATCGAGTAGAAGTGGCCGGTGGCGAACTTCACGTTCTCGCCTTCGCCGGTGGTGGCGGTGTAGGCGACGTCCTTCTCCGAGAACCCGTGCTCCTTCAGCTCTTCGTCGAAGCTCTGGCGCGCGAGGTCCATCGGGTCGCGCCGGCGAATGCGCTCGACGCGCTTGGCCACCCACGTGCCGTTGCGGAAGAGCACGGTCTTCACCGCCCCCGAGCCGATATCGATGCCTGCCGTGATGGTCATGCCGCCTCCTTCTTCTCCGCCGTCTTGCCTTCCTCGAGCACGGCGCGCCAGGCGAAAGTCGCCGCGCCGAGCGCGCCCGTATAGATCGAATCGGGGTTGATGTTGAGGGTCATTTCCCCGTAGTTCTCCTTCACGAGCTCGGCGAGCGCCTTGACCGCGGCCTCGTTCTTCGCCACTCCGCCGGTGAAGGTGAACTCGTCGCGGATGCCGCCCGAGCGCGCGAGGATCGACATGGCGCGCAGCACGATCGCCCGGTGCAGCCCGGCCATGATGTCCTCGCGCTTCTCGCCGAGCGCCAGCCGGTCTCGCAGCTCCGCGCCCGCGAACACCGTGCAGGTGGAGTTGATGCGGATGGTCTTGGTCGCCTTCATTGCGAGGGGGCCGAGCTCGTGCAGCCCCATGTTCATCTCGTCGGCGATGTACCCGAGGTAGCGGCCGCAGCCGGCGGCGCAGCGGTCGTTCATCTGAAACGACTCGACGATGCCGTGCCGGTCGACCTGGATCGCCTTGGTGTCCTGGCCGCCGATGTCGAGCACCGTCGCGGTGGCGGGGTACATGACGTGCGCGCCCAGACCGTGGCAGAGGATCTCCGAGCGGATGTGCTCCTTGGAGAACGGCAGGCGCGCGCGCCCGTAGCCCGTGCCGACGACGTACGTCTCGTCGAGGTCGGTGTCGATCACGCTCTGGATCGGAGCGCGGATCCGGGAGCCAAGGCTTCTCGTTTCCGGCAGGGCGATGAACGTGCGCTCGAGCGCGGACAGCAGGTTCTTCGAGATGGTGCCCGAGTACACGCGGTTCTCGACCTCGATGATCGAGCGGTCGAAGACGTTGAGGAGCTGCTCGTAGCGGATCCCGGCGTCCTTCGCCACCGCCTCGCCGGCGGCGAGGTAGTCGGCGCCGGCGATGTCGCGGAAGAAGTCGCTCTTGCGCTTCGCGTCGCGCCCGAAAAGCGCCGGCGAGCGCTGGCGCAGGAGTTCGAAGAGCGTTTCGAGCGCCGCCGCCACGGCAGTTGTCGAGTCGCCGAACTTGGCTGCCTCGACGTTGCGGCGGCAGACCTCGGACAGATCCGCGAGCTGCTCCAAGTACTGCTCGAGGCGGAAGTCGCGCTCGAGCTGGTCCACGAACGCCTCGAGACTCCCGTTCAGCACGCGGCTTTGCTCCAGGGCGTGCCGGAACAGGTGGAAGCGCGCGGCGACCAGCGCCTCCTGCTTCGCCACGGTCGCCGCGGTGTCGTAGTTGGAGCGCGAGTTGGTGATGCCACGCCCGAGGACGTTCCTCGTCTCGTCGATGACCACCGCCTTGGTGGTGGTCGAGCCCAGGTCGATGCCGATGAATGTCTTCATGTCAGTGCGCCGCGCCGGCGCCGGCCGCGGCCCTTTTCTGCTTGATCATCTGCAGGTAGCTTTCCAGCCGGTTCTTGATGTTCGCCCCCGAGAAGTAACGCGGATCGACGAGGTCCGACTCGACGAAGGCCGCCGGCTTGCCGGTGCGCTTCTCCACCTCGCGCAGGATGAGGAGCTGGCCCGCCGAGAAGCTGTTGCAGCTCTTGATCGAGTTGATGAGCAGGCCGTCGGCCTGGTACTCGTCGATGTACTTGCAGATCATGTCGATGCGCTGCGGAAAGTTGAGGTTGGTGTAGCACCCCAGGCAGTAGTCGGCGAGCGACTCGAGCGGATGCTCCGGGTCGTGGCGGAAGCCGAAGTCGTACACGCCGCCCACCTTGGCGTAGGTGGATGCGACGATCACCGCGCCCTCCTCGTAGAACATCTTCCAGAAGTCGCGGAAGCTGGTCCAGTTGGGCGGCCCCTCGACCACCAGGCGGTACTTCTCCTCGGTCATCTCGCCCTCGGGCGTGATCGGGCCCTTGCCGGCGCGCATGCGCGCCTCGACCTCCTGCCACAGCATGTCGTAGAAGCGCGAGGCCTCAGGCACGCCGCGGAAGGCGGTGAACATCGGCCCGATGTAGTAGACGGCGCCGAAGTAGCCATCGATCGGGCTCGGCTTGTGCTTCGCGCTCTGCAGCACGCGGACCAGGTTCTCCTCGGCCTTGACCGACTCGCGCATGTACTGGCGCAGAAGGTCGATATCGAACTTCTTGCCGGAGATGCGCTCGCAGGCCGGTATCACCTTCTCCTTGATCTGGTCAACCACGTACTTGCGCATGGCCGGGTTGATCTTGCCGTCCCCCTGGTAGGGTACGTGCAGCATCACCGTTTCGCAGTCGTACTTCTGGCGCACCAGCTCGAACCATTTCATGAACGTGAAGCAGCCGGTGTAGGACAGGAGCAGGAGGTCGGGACTCGGCATGGGCTCACCGGTAGGGCCGGTGTTCTGCAGCATCATGCCGAGGTCGGCCTTCACGTAGGTGCACACGTCCTCGGAGTGGCCGTCCCGCTCGGCGTCGAGGATCATCTTGCCCGACTTCCTGCGCAAGCCGTTCTGCAGCGCGTCGGTCTCGGGCAGCCGCCGCGCGAAGTCGAAGCACATCAGAAGCTCATTGAGATTGCCCGGAACGAACGTGGCCGAAACCTTGCGGCCGGCCGCGTGGGCGGTGGCGACTTCGTGGTAGTTCTTGTTGATGAGCTCCTTCTGGAGCCACATCGCGTCCTCTTTGACGACTTCCTGCTTCTTGGCGTCCCTGGCGGCGGTCACGGCGCTCATGCGGCACTCCACAGTTTGATGGAATCGGCGAAAGTGCCGGTCTGCTCACGGATCGGCGCCATCTGGCCGGTGTTCTCGGCGTACTTGAAGGCGGTGTACGGGATGTTGTGCTTGGCGAGGATCTCGAGGAGCATCGGCCGCTCGAGCAGCGCCGGGTCGCAAAAGGAAGCGGCGGCGAAGATGACGCCCTCGGCGCCGCGGCTTTTGACCTGGTGCAGCACGTGCTTGCCCTTGTCCTCCTTGCGATCGTCGTACTTAGAGGGCGTCTGCGCCGAGCGGTGCAGGAAGGCCTTGGACAGTTCCTCCAGCGGGTCGCCCGCCGTCGGCACCTCGTCGAGCAGCCAGCTCTGGCAGAGCTGGAAGTCGTCGTCGACCACGTAGCAGCCCGCCATCTCGATCGACTTGATGAGGCCCAGGGGCGGCTGCTCGCAGAACGAGCCGGCCAGGACGACGCGCGCGTTGTCCCGCTGCGGCCGCTTGACCAGATCGGCCTCCCTCACGTAGCTGCGAACGAGGGCGGTGTGCTCCTCGGGGGGCAGCACGCAGCCGGCACGCAGCACGAGGTACACCTCGGAGGTCGGCGCCTGCCAAGGCTTCTGCGCGCGGTAGGCGTACAGCTCGCGCACCGCATTGCGGTTGTCGTTGTACACGGCGATCGAGCGCCGCAGATCGTCGTCGGAGACCGGCTTGCCGGCGAGCCGGCCGAGGTCCTCGCGCAGCGCCTGCATCTCGTGGATGTAGAACTTGCCGCCGACGCCGTCCGCGTAGTCCTGCGGCACGTCGAAGTACTTGGCGTACTTGTCCTTGAACAGAATCTGCCACATGCCGGAGAGGTTGCGGATCACGTCGCAGATCGAGGGGAAGAGCATGCCGTCCAGGCAGTTCAGGCGCCCGGTGAGGCCCAGCTCGAGCGTCGAGCGCGGGATGCGGCAGATGTAGCTCTGGTAGTAGGCGTCGCCCTGGATCACCTCGATCTGGTCGCCGCCGCCGAAGATGCCCACCGGCAGCATGCCGGCGGCATGAATGATCTCGCGCGGGACGTAGATCGGCATGTAGCCGATCGCCTTGGCGCCCGGGCGCGCGGCCTTCCACTGCTTGACGGCGTTGAACTCGAGGTCCTCGAACAGTCCCTCGCAACGCTTGACTATGTCCTGCACGTTCATCGGTGCTCCCGTTTGGGCGGTTGTTCCTTCAAATCGGTATTCGAGTGCCGATTTGGCCATGGCGCATTAATACGCCTAACCGGAGTCGCCCGACTTGATCTAGTTCAAGGATCGGCGACCGCCTTGCGGCTACTGTCGGCTGCCACGACCTGCGTCGGCGCCACGGCCGGCGACACGCTGCAGGAATCGCCAACGAAAAGCGGAGCGCCCCTTATGAAAGTGAACAAGATCGATCACATCTGCGTCGCGGTGCGCAATCTCGACGAGGCCCGCAAGGTCTGGGAGCCCGTGCTCGGCAAGAGCGCGCCCGACGACGCCTATGTCGATGAGCCGGAGAAGATCCGGGTCGCGCGCTATTGGCTCGACGGAGTCGGCTTCGAGCTGATGGAGTCGACCACGCCCGACGGCGAGGTCGCCAAGTTCATCGCCAAGCGCGGCGAGGGGGTCATGCTGATCAGCTTCAACGTCGACAATACGCGGGCGGCGATGGATGAGCTAAAGGGCAAGGGCTACCCGTTCATCGGCGGCGCGAGGCAGTTCCGCGACTGCGAGTTCGCCTTCATTCCGCCGAAGACGATGAACGGCGTGCTGTTCGAGTTGATCGACTACAAGTGGCGCGAGCTAGAAGGGCGCCGGCCCTGACACAGGCGACGCGTTTGCGGCGGCACGCTGCCGCATGGCCGCATCCGGGCATGCCGGGCGGCCAGCCCCGCACGCCTGGTTGCGCGCACACCCCTATCCACGAAACCACACAGGAGACGCCCGATGACCGATATGCGCCTTAGCTGGCTCCCGCAGGACAAGGAATTGAAGGATCACGCGCTGTTCGACGAGGCGCTGTTCAGCGCCGAGCCGCCCGGCGTCATCTACGAAAAGCGCCCGATCACCGACCCCTCCGGCAAGGCCGTCGAGGGACTCTACAGCGTCTGGATCTGGCTCAACAACCCGGCGCAGTACAACGCGTACACGACGCGCATGGTCAAGGCGGTCATCGCCGGCT